>JASFIT010000046.1:0-17567 GCA_050122535.1 Desulfobacteraceae bacterium
GTGGTGAACAACTGAAAGGGAAGACTTTCGACTACTTGCCAAAAGGTTGAATCCAGCCAAATTGCACAATACATCTGCTAATCTTGCCTTCTCAGGTCTCTTTTCCTACTTGATGCCACACTATGACCTCTCAAGTCGGGTAGTTTTCCCCTTTCAAAAAAAGCAATTCGCGTGGTCCTTGGAAAGGATTCCTATAGGAATCTTGCAAATAGGGCCAAAGACAGATAGCATAACTCCCTGTCTTTGGCACAGTATCCACAAAGGAGATTCCAATGGGGAAAATAAGGATTTATTGGATCACAGCGTTGGCCATCTATATTTTCTTTGTATTTCCGGGTGTTTCATCAGCTTGGCATGACGAAACGCATATTGCCATTGCAAAGATTACTGGTTACTACAAATGGTTCAACGCTTGCGGTGCGGATATGGCGAAGCTTAAAGCGGGGGATAAGGAATCCCATAATCATTATTGCTTGAGCAACCCACCTGGCCGAATGGTCACATCAGAACTAGTTATGGGGCAGGTGCAAAAGTACAACCAGGTGGATATAGGTGGACACCTTTATGGCGCAATCCTGGCCTCGGTTAGAAACTACATTATGGTCAAAAGGATGGGAAAATATGCTGAGTACCATCTTGCCTTTTGCGCGCACTATGTCGGTGATCTGTCTCAACCTCTGCACAACACAGTTTATAACGCTTTCAACCAGAAATATCATGTCAGAATTGATGGAATAATAAACGATGAGGTTTTAGATAATTTTCACAAGATCAACATATATCATATCACTATTGAGTCGGAAAAAGACCTGGCCAAGGAAATTGCTCGAATTGCGAATCTATCTCGGGCGCTTGGACACAAGATTGAGAAAGAGGACAGGCTTTTGACAAAGCAGGAGGCTTACACACAGATCAGTCACAGTGCTTCACTGTTCAAGGCTATTTTAAAATACACTGAAAAAATGAAATAATTTAGGCGCGAGGGCCATATGGTAGTGTACCCGATAAATGGCCATAAAAAAGCAGGGCCGTGATGACCCTGCATCGGTAATCTGATGGTGGCGTTATCTCTTTCTAAAACGCCTTTTAATGTCTAACAATTCTTCCCAGACACTGGACCACTTCGTCACTCTGAGCCAGTCTTTTCTTCTTTCCGTTCCAGATCTCCGTTCTCCCCTAATCCTTCTCTCGTCACCGCCTAATCGGAAGTATCCGCGATTGAATATCCTGCGTCGATCTACGCCGGAGCGCCTGTCAAATGGGAAGCGAATCTTTTTAGCCATTTTAATCTCTCAAAAATAAATTCCGATTCTAAAACATTTATTATACCGCACAACTAATGCCAAATCAAATTTCAGGAAGGTTTAAAAGTTTGAGCCTTTTCTTGGCAGGTTGCGATTACTTGAGGGAACGAAGGTTTGACATCGTTGAGAGAGTCCCCTATAAGACCATAGTAACTTTTCCCAGAGGATGGTTTCGAGAGCGAAATGCCCATGGTCAGGTCCAAAGTAACCAGCTCGAGAGAGACTCCTGCAAGATTGCCGCAGGGTATGACGCTCAAGTTCTATAATATTCCCGGTTACCGCTCTAGGGGAGCGAATGGTTTAAAAACAAAAGGAAATAAAGTGGTGAAACCAACAATCCGTAATCCTGTGGAGGCCAATGATCATGCCAGAGCTACCGTTAGGACCCCGAGATTGCCTTTTTTATGAATACACGGAACCCAGCAATGCAGCGGGCTGTACATTCGTCTTCTTCAATGCCCTCACAGGGGACATGAGCGGCTGGGAGGATGTGATTGGACCCATGGTCAGAGAGAAAGACCATGGCACGTTGGTTTACAACATGCGCGGACAAGGCCACAGCCGGTTTTCCCAGGGCCTTACGCTTGACGCCTACCTCATAGTGGAAGATGCGGGCCGACTGCTGGAGCAGGTGAAGCCTGTGCGTCCTGTCTTTGTGGGGCTCTCCATCGGCGGGCTTTTCGCGGTCGAGGCGTGGCTCTCGGGGGCTAAAGCCCTTGGGATAGTCCTTATCAATACCCTTCGACGCAACGGGCCTCGGCTGCAATGGATCGGAGATGCCCTTGTGCGTGCTGTGGAGGTGGGCGGACTGGATCTTTTTCGGGACCTCTACCTGCCTCTGTTAATGAATGAAAACTGGCAGGCCGGTAATCGATTGAATTTTCTGAAGCCTGAGCCCTATGAGCCCCTTGCATTGGATAGCGGCCATTACAAGCTACTGGCAGAGGCTGGCCGGTCGGCGAATTGGGAGATCCCCTACGAAAGTCTCGAACTTCCTGTGCTCGTGGTTACCGGGCTTCAGGACAGGGTTTTTCTGGATCTCAATGATGTGGATGAACGCTTTGCCCGGTTACCCGATGGGAGGCGTGTGGACATGCCGGATGCAGGACATCTAATACCGATGGAGCGGCCTGAAGCCCTGGCAGAGGCACTTCTCGATTTTGCAAGGGAGTTATGATGGGTCTGTGGCACAAGTATGCATCCGTGGCGTATCTGGCGGTATTTCTGGGCGTAACCGGCCACGCTTCCAGCGAGTTCGTGTCCGTGCTCTCCCGTGTGGGAGGTCCCGAACTGTCCGTATGGCGCTTTCTCATAGGAGGTGCAGGACTCGTCCTTCTATCCCTCATCTTTCCATCGAGTCGAGATCTGATTGAACCTTTCAAGACTCATGCTGGCAGACTGTTGGCACTTTCCGTGCTGGGTATTACCTTTGGTTATCTGTTGTTCCACTGGTCTCTCGATTTTGCAACAGTCCCCCAAGTGGCTACCCTTGTCACTACGATCCCTATTTTTGTGGGATTAATCAATCTCTGGCTTAATAAACAGCCGTTCAGCGGTGCCAAGATCGTCACAGGCATCAGCGCGGTTTCGGGCGTGGCGCTGCTCATTACGGATGGCTATCTGGCCAAGCTGGCCGGATCGAGCCAGAATCTGATCGGCGTTTTCATGGCCATGATATGTGCCTCCTTGGTCGCACTTTACGTCGTCATGGCGCGCCCCATTGTTGGCAAATACGGGGCCCTGCGAATAACAGCCATCACCATGATGATAGGCGCCGTGGGCCTGTGGCTGGTGGTGGGCTTTTTCTGGAATATCTGGGTGAATCCCTTGACCCTCTTTGATCGGCCTGCATCCCAAACCGCGTCTCTACTGACAATAGCCCTGTGGAATACCACCATCACCCAATATCTCTGGATAGGGGGTCTGGCAGCCGTTCCAGACATTACCCGTGGGAGCTACATTTTCTTTCTCAAGCCCGTAATTGCTGCCTTTCTGGCCGTCCTGTTTCTCAACTTATCTTTGACCCTATGGCAGGTGCTTGCGATAGGAGTTATCTGCGCATCTGTCCTGTTTGAAGCTTCATGGGCTCACCTTCGATTAGATTCTCAAAGATAGGGTAACTCGAGACCTTCCGGTCTAGAATTAACACGACTGTCAATGTGAAGTCTTTGTCAGAGCGGTTTCAAGAAATTGCTTGACTCCACATATTCAATATACGAGCCTTAGCCTTGCCTTTGTGGACAAGAGAAAATGCGCTTTGATTCCAGTTGAGGAGGATGAGATATGGGAGAGTGGCAGAAGACGAGTTGTGTGCTGTGTGCGCAGAACTGCGGCCTGGAGGCCTTGGTGGAGGATGGCCGCTTAGTCAAAGTACGGCCGGACAAAAGTAATCCACGCAGTGTGGGGTATGTCTGTAGAAAGGGCCTGAATGTGATCCATCATCAGCATCATGAGCAGCGTCTGACGCACCCGCTGAAGCGGGTGGGTGATGGCTTTCAGGAGATCTCGTGGGATCAGGCTATTCAAGAAATTGCTGAAAAGCTCAGGTCTGTTTTGGAGCAACACGGTCCCCGTTCTTTGGCCTACATGGGTGGTGGGGGGCAGGCTTGTCACTTTGAGGCTGCTTTCGGTGTGCGCCTGCTCCGGGGGCTGGGCTCACACTATCACTACAATGCACTGGCTCAAGAACTCACGGGTGCTTTCTGGGGCTGGGGAAGAGCCACAGGCCGTCAATATCTTTTCACCATACCAGATCATGAGAGAACCGACATGCTCCTGGCTGTGGGATGGAACGGCATGATGAGCCACAATATGCCGCAAGCGCGTCGGGCGCTGACCGAGATCTCCAAGGATCCCAACAAACTCCTGGTTGTGATCGATCCCCGGCGGTCGGAGACTGCTCGCATCGCAGATATTCATCTGCCCATCCGCCCAGGGACCGATGCACTTCTCACAAAGGCTATGATTGCCATCATCGTGCAAGAGGGCTGGTATGACAAGGACTATATTGAAGCGCATGTCTCTGGATTTGAACAGATTGAGCCTTTGTTCCAAGGATTTGATGCCCGCTCTGCCATTGGGGTCTGCCAGTTGGACTATGACCAGGTCCGTGAAGTTGCCCACCTCTTTGCAACACGTGAATCATCCATGCACCCTGATCTGGGCGTCTTTATGAACCGCCACAGCACGGCAACCACCTATTTGGAGGTTATTCTTCTGGCCATCTGTGGTCGCATCTGCGTACCAGGTGGCAATGTGATCCCCGGGCATGTGATGCCCATCTGTTCCCACTCGGATGAACGAGAGGAGAGGACTTGGCGCACTGTGGCCACAGGCTTCCCGGCCTTGGCAGGGGCTTTCCCACCCAATGTGATGCCCGAGGAAATTATGTCCGATCATAAGGAACGCTTGCGGGCAGTGATCGTAAGCGGTTCCAATCCGCTTGTCTCCTATGCAGATACTTCCGCCTATGAGGAGGCATTCGGACGTCTAGACTTGCTGGTCACGATCGAGTTGGCCATGACCGAAACGGCCAAACTTTCCCATTATGTGCTCCCTGCGCGCTCAGGTTATGAGTCCTGGGATGGAACCTTCTTTGCCTTCACGTATCCCGAGGTCTACTTTCAGATGCGCAGGCCCATTGTGGAACAGAAAGGCGAGCCCCTGGAATGTGGCGAGATCATGACCCGCATCGCAGATGCCCTGGGTCTTATTCCCGAGATTCCAGAATCACTCCATGCTGCGGCCAAGAAAGACCGTATGACTTTTGGCATGGAGCTGATGAAGTTTGCACAATCAGAGCCCAATGCTATGAAAAATGCGCCTTTCATACTGGCCAAGACTCTGGGAAAGGAGTTGGGGTCAGCGCATCTGGCTGCCCTTTGGGGGTTGGTTCAGACAGCGCCCAAGAGCTTTCGCGAGAATGCAGCACGGGCTGGATTTGAGCAGGGCCTGACTCAGGGAGAGGAGATTTTTCGCTCCATACTGGAACACCCTGAAGGCATGTGGGTGGGCCGTGCCGATCCAGAGAACAACTTTGCTTCGGTGCGACACGAGGACGGCCGAATTGATGTGTGGGCCCCTGAAATGGAGGACTGGGTTAAAGAGATTGACGCCGAATCTGAAGCCAAGGCACTCGAACCGGATCCAGATTACCCCCTTCTGCTTGTGGCCGGGCGTCACATGGACATGAATGCCAACAGCCTCATGCGAGATCCATCCTGGAACAAGGACCGCCGCGCTTGCACTTTAGCGATGAACCCGAAGGATGCGGAGGCATTGGGTCTTGTGGACGGCCAGGTGGCTAGGATTTGCACAGAGGCGGGTGAGGCGGACATTGAGCTAGAGGTGACAAAAGCAGCCCGAGCCGGCCAGGTCATCATCCCCCATGGCTTTGGGATGGAATATATGGGGCAGGTTTATGGCGTCAATGTGAACCGTCTCACGAAGAACACCCACCGGGACAAGATGGCGGCCACACCTTTACACCGCTATGTGCCGTGCCGGGTAGAGGCTACATCCCCTTCGCCTTCTTGATCTTGGCCCATGTGTCACGCAATGGGACGGTCCGATTGAAGACGAGTCTGGTTTCTGAAGAATCCTTTCTATCAACAGAGAAGTAGCCCATTCGTTCAAACTGGTATCGGCTTTCTGGTTCTGCGCCTGATAGACTGGGTTCAACGCGGCAAGTGGTTAAGGTTTCCAGGGAGTTGGGGTTTAAGTGGGCTGTGAAGTCGGGCGCATCCTTGTCATCTTCGGGGTTTGGTTTGTCAAATAGACGGTCGTATAAACGGACTTCAGCTTCCAGGGCGTGTTGGGCAGAGACCCAGTGAAGGGTTGCCTTCACCTTACGGCCATCAGGAGAGTCACCCCCCCTTGTCTCCGGATCATAGGTGCAGTGGAGCGCCACAACTTCGCCGGTCTTCTCATCCTTCACCACGTCAACACATTTGATGAAATAGGCATACCTTAGCCGCACCTCACGGCCGGGAGCTAAACGGTAAAATTTCTTCGGCGGATCCTCCATGAAATCGTCCTGCTCAATGTAAAGCTCTCGCGAGAAGGGCACCTTCCGCGTACCCATGTTGGCGTCCTCCGGATTGTTAATGGCCTCAAGCTCTTCCACTTGATCTTCCGGATAATTGTCTATGATCACCCGGAGGGGACGCAGGACCGCCATCACACGGGGTGCGCGTCTGTTCAGGTCTTCTCTGAGGCAGTGCTCTAGAAGTGCCACGTCCACCATACTCTCCTTTTTGGCCACGCCAATGCGTTCACAAAAATCTCGGATGGATTCGGGTGTGTAGCCGCGCCGCCTCAGGCCAGATATGGTGGGCATCCGGGGATCATCCCAGCCGCTAACATGCCCTTCTTCCACAAGTCTCATGAGTTTTCGCTTGCTCATCACAGTGAAGCTGAGATTGAGGCGGGCAAATTCGATCTGCTGCGGATGATAGATGCCTAACTCTTTAATGAACCAGTCGTACAAAGGCCGGTGATCTTCAAATTCCAGTGTGCAAACGGAATGGGTTATCTCCTCGATGGAATCTGACTGTCCATGTGTGAAATCATACATGGGATAGATGCACCATTTGTCGCCTGTTCGGTGATGTGCTGCACGCAAAACCCGGTACATGACCGGATCGCGCATATTCAAATTGGGATGGGTCATATCAATTTTTGCCCGAAGGACGCGAGACCCATCCTCAAATTCTCCAGCCCGCATCTCTTCGAACAGTTCCAGGTTCTCTTCCACTGAACGGTTCCGGTACGGACTCTCTTTGCCAGATTTGGTCAGGGTGCCACGGTATTCCTTGATTTCCTCTGCACTCAGGTCGTCCACATAGGCCTTTCCATCCTTTACGAGCTGCAGGGCCCACTCATAGAGCTGATCAAAGTAGTCCGAGGCATAATACTCCCTCTCTTCCCAATCAAATCCGAGCCATCGAACGTCCTCCTTGATCGACTCCACATACTCCTCCTCTTCCTTGGTGGGGTTTGTATCATCGAAACGAAGATTGCAAAGCCCATGGTAGTCGGCGGCAAGCGTAAAATTGAGGCAGATGGATTTGGCATGCCCTATATGAAGATAGCCGTTGGGTTCGGGCGGAAACCGCGTATGAACTCGGCCATCATATTTCCCCGTCTTCAAATCATCCTCAATAATATTTCGGATAAAATTGGGTTGATGGGTAGAGTCGGTTTTGGTCATGCTCACGGCTCCCTTCTTATTCCTCTTTTTACAGAACAAAAACCAGTGTGGGTATCAAAACGCCTTTTCGTTGCAAAAACATAAATATAACACATTTTATAGAATTGCGAAGCAATTTTATGCCTGGTTGAAATGTAAGCTTTAATGATTACTAAAAATGGTAGGGGTTCTTGATTCCAAATCATGAAAGGAAATGAGCATGGCAAGTCCAGAAAAAAAGAGAGCAATGGGCGCGATCATGGGGGCGCTAATCGGGGATGCACTGGGTCTTGGTTGCCACTGGTATTATGACATCACCCAACTACAGGCGGATTATGGGAACTGGGTCTCGGAATACAGATCATCGAAGATAGACCGCAAAGATAGATTCGCGAAAATTGCCAAGTTACGTCATGAGACTGGCTTAAGGGCTGGTGATGTCTCTCAGACGGGACAGGTCACCATGCTTTTACTGGAATCGTTGGCCGAAGCAGGCACCTACGATGAGGGGGATTTCACATCGAGGCTGGACGCCCTGCTTGAAACGCTCGATGGGACGCCCTTCTCAGGGCGTTATACGGACAGGGCGATGCGTGATGTTTGGCAACAGCGCAAGTCGGGAATGCCCTGGGAGCAGGTGGGAAGCACAGCGGACACGTCAGAGGCTGCGATGCGTTCCACAATCTTGGCGGCCCGGTTCTTCAAAGACCCGGAACACCTGGCAATGGTGGGCTTTCAGAATATCCGTCTCACCCACCGTGATCCCTTTGTCGCTGGCCAATCCCTCTCCTTTGCCCTCACTGTGTCTGCCTTTATTAATGATCCAGAGCTATCAAATATAGGGAAACATATGAGTCAGTTGGCCGAACAAGAGGGTATTCGGGCATTGGTTCCATCTTTTGATTGCCTGACCCAGGTGGCAAATGGCGCGGTGGCCGTCAACAGCGGAGTCCATGTGGAACCAGCGTCACTGGTTGCCTCCATATACGGCCTGGCATGCACACTGGGGTTCATGCTGCCGGCAGCTTACTATCTGATTCATCGCTATCCACAGGACTTTGAAATGGCGGTGCTTTCTGCCGTCAATGGGGGTGGAAATAACATGGCCCGAGCGGCGTTGACAGGTGCGCTTTCTGGTGCCATGGTTGGATTGACCGGAATCCCGCAAAGATTTGTCTCAGGGCTCAAGGATAGCGAACGTCTCCTCCGATTGGCTGAAAAAGTGGCCAGCGAGGCCTTGGCATAAAGAGGCCAGGCAGGCAGAGTGCACTGAGAATAATATTTCGACGCGGGTCCTGCTTCGTAGGTCACACAGATTACACGGATATAGTAGTAAGGATCTAAAGTTCGCTTAAAAGGCCCGCGTAGCGGGCTCGCGATGCATGCGCATCGCGATAGTAGGGGAGCTTTTAAGCGAACCCTAATCCAATCCGGGACATCTTGTAAATCCTGTCTAACAAAAGCATTTTAGTGCTTGCCATTACAAAACATACAAAGAGTTGGGAGGCCCCGTTTTACGGGGCGCTCAAGCGGTGCCTTATACTAAGCTGTTAAATCTGCGGAATCTGCGTCCAAAAGTCCTAGAATATTTAGTGACTAATTTTTCGCTTAACCCGCCATTTTATCACGTGCATTTACACGGGGAGCTTTAGCGACAGCGGGTGTTTTCCAAATTTCCCGATTTCGTGATAAATTCTTGGTTCCTGCCCCCCTATCTCACCCACTGCTCCCCATTGTGACGCCAGAGCTGAGCAAGCCCATTGTAACGGAGGCGGATTGCGCAGGTCTGTCCCTTCCGGTTGTGTAGATAAATGGTTCCGCTGGTGCATGTGCCAGTGGGATTGAATTTGATACGATTCTTAGAGAAGCTCACCCCGTCACCGCCGCCCGCATTAATATCAGTATTGTTTGGTCCACGCTCTGGCCCGCCGAGCTGAGAAGGGTACGCTTTAAAAAAGACGTCTGGAAACGCTTTGAGCCCAAAACTGGGTTCCTCTTTTTCCTGCGCGTCTTTTTGTCTGTCAGCGTTGAGGTCTTCCCAAAGCAAACAGCGTCCGGGTCCCACATTTCCGTCGCCATCAGAATCGAAGTCAAGGTAATAGATGGCGCTTTGGAAAGCGGCACGAGACCTGGCCTCCTGAATGTGAAATAAAAGGGATCTCGCGGCGCTTGAAAGACGGTAGTTGGGCAGTACTTGGCTCAAACCATATCCACCAACTGATACCAAGACAGAGAGGATACCTAATGTGACTATGACCTCCTGAACCGTCGCACCTATTTGGGTGTGCTTCATGATGCTCACGACCTACTCAAATCTATTGCTCCTTCCCACCTGCTTGCACTCCAGTCAAGCCGAGCAGGCGAAATGCGGCGGACGGGAGAGGGGGCGGGGAGAGGCGCGGTATCATAAACCAATCCCACCATGGAGGGCAATCGGGGGAATCCTGATTTTAGGGTTCGAAATCCCTTATTTCAATTGAAGCATCATAGAATGTTTTGTGAGGAAGGTGCGTTCATCAGTTGGTTGAGAATTGCAGTCACGAAAGGTGTGTCTTCAAGAGGGGAACTAAAATAAATTAGTATGCCGCGTCCTCCTCGTAGACTCCACTCCCAAAGTGAAGGATCGAGAAGGCATAAGCGCCCACGACAAATATACCAATTCCAAGGAGGACCAAAGACATTCTAAGCTACCAAATCAGTTTTGAGAAATCATGCCCGGCAGTTGTCATCGTAGAGAGGTGGTTTTGAGAGACTCTCCTTCCATCTAACCTTTGGGGGCATTTATTCAACGAGCATCTTCTATCCGTTTCCTTGCAATACCACCCATCTTTTGGTGGATTCCATTTCATATACCTGCTGGGGCAGTCTTTTGATTCGGTTATCAGCACGATCTGCCATGATTTTTCAGATGGGTCTGTTTTCAGCATGCTATATGCCTCCCTTTTAATAGGCCAACGAATCCGAGCAATACCGATACACACCTCAAATAAATCAGACAGCAAAAAGAATACCAAACCGGGCAAACATAAATTCCCATGAGAATTCAAACACTTAAACTGTCCTCGTTGGGATGGGGAGCAAGATATGCGAAGGTAAATACGTCATTTTGAGAAATTTATTTCTACATATTGGTAAGAGGTTACATACCTTGGGCCATGGATTGGTGAGATAAAAGGAGGTGTCTACCTGTGGATTGTAAGGAGGCCACCGATTAATAGCACGGCTACCTAAGAGGGAAGAATCTGCCAAGTTTTATAGTGATACAACCCTATGGCCACATTCAGAGCAGAAAATTGAATCCGGAGGTATTTCTTTACCGCATGAAGTACAGGTTAAAGTGGTTTTCTGTGATTTCATTCGAAGCTTGGCTTCAGACAGTATATCAGTGATTTGATCCTGAGAGATCTTTATTGTTTTTGCGAAGGAGAGTATTTCAGGTTTTTCAGACTTTGAGATTTCTCCATCAGAGATGGCCACGAGAATCATGTCTTCAAGATTTCGCACTTTGTCAGAAAACCGCCCAAATGGCGTTAGTTTGTATTTGCCATGACTAACAGCATGAAGGGCCTTTTTGAGATCGCTTTTGCTGGCACCAATTTGTTGACACACAACCTCGATGGCGCTTGCTTCAGCTTCGCTGATGACGTGATCAGTTCCTGCAATAAGGACAACATTGGACAAATGGAGCATTTTTTCATCATTAGTCATCAAGAAATTCCCCCTTACTTCACTCCTAAGCTAGAGATGGTTTCAAATGGATTAAAAAATTAACTTGCAGACCCATATATTATGACAGAACGAACTTCTCTAAGTCAATTTGCTCGTGAGTTAGAGAAACGCATCAACCCAATGTCTCATCTTCTCTTCAAGCAGCAGGGCAACCTCAGATCAGGCGTGGTCGTGCATTTTTGAAAATGCACAGCGACTCGACCTGAGCGCGTTGACAAGTCTTGTGGGAGTATGGTGGACTTGCTTGTCTCAGGCAGGGATCCCGTTTCAGCGTGGTCGCAGGGAGCTTCAAAATCCAGGAAAGGGGTGGTAGGCGTTTTTCTAGGATGCGGGAGGAGGAAAAAGGGCTTGAATAGAAATATCTTTTATCCGGTTCAAACAGTCCTGTAAGGCTTCATTTTCTGTCTGGCCGATCCCCCAGTATTCCCTTTGATCACAGGCGTTCCCTTGCAGGCTTGGGATCGCATAAAAATCAAAAGAAGATTCACCCGCAATCTTTTCTCGTACCTCAATGGCGAGACGGCCATCCTCTCGACGCAGATCGTATCTCCGCACTCTGAACAATGCTTCCTTTTCATTAACCTCAAACATGGGCAAAACACCTTGCTTCAAAGGTTTGTGATAGGTTTTCTTTTTGTTATTGCTGACACGTTCTTCGTGGAACAAATCTAATCCTATGATTTGAAAAAATCAATCTGAAAGCTCCAAAATATATGTATTCAAAAAAGAGTAATGTATGAGGGGCTGAACTTTCAAGGGCCAATAAGCCGTTTTAAAGAACTTTGAAAAAGCGCATATTTTGGTCGAAGGTTCAGGGGAATTAAACTGAGAAGAGCCCCTCTAAGTCCAGCTATGAACTCAGGGGGGCTTAGGAGGAAAGAGTAATGAGCTCTTTCATTTCTTAATATAAGCTCTAGAAAGGGAAATTCAACCGCAGATATTGTGGGATAATCAATTTCGAATAAAGGCCCTCATGGCGGTTTCTCCGTCAAGAGAGGCAGTTGATAGCATTTTCAGGCTGACTGTTAGAAGAAACGATACCAGGCATTGAGGAGGTTTGAGGAGAAAAACAGAAGGGACTCAGAGAAAAGGCCTATGGCGTCCACCAGTGGGTCGCTGTCTCGCGTACGGCAAGAGTGGAACACTTTCGCGATGATTGGTCATGACGGCTAGCGCTTTGCCGACAGGGGTTAATTATTTTCAATTAATTCAAGCCGAATGCTGGCTGGTCTCTTTTTACGATCAACCCTTCTTCAGCCATAAGTTGAAGAAAATAGTCCCTCAGTTTGTAATTGATTTCTTTGGACACTTCATCATCAAAGCGGAAATACTGCCCATCTGCCCACCATCTCCAAACGATACCATCAACAGGATGGTGCTCCACTTTGATTACGACCATGAAATCATCATTTTGCGTCATTGCCTTTTACCATCCCCATATTGGAATAAGGGAAGAATTGGGGGAATCCCCCAACTCCAACGTTTAATAATATTCCTTCACTTCGTATGAAATTGTTTCCACGGTGAATTTGAGTTTTTTTAACGTCAAACCGAAAATACTTATTTCATCCGCGTATGTGATCTTTATAGACACCTTGTTGTTTTCATCTTTTTCAATGATGAAATCATCCCCCTTGAAGGTGAAGCCTTCATCCTCCATCTTATTGCTCAAGAAATTCCTTGTCTCCTCAATGCTGTTTTTGGTCCCGTATACGGAGGCAGCTTCTAACTGCAACTCCAGCCAATACTTGTTCCAATAGGGCCTGGCAGTGCTTAGAAAAGCGCACCATACAAAAAAGAAGACTATGAAGAATTTGATGTAATCTTTCATTTCATCCTCCATTCCGAGCATTTTCTCATCGCAACGGGCTCTGTTTACAAGTGCACGAGCCGTGGAGAGAAAAGGAGAAAAATGAAAATTCGAACAATCCAATGATAGTAGAAGCAAGACTCATACCAGGTTGGTGTATTAACTTTTTTATCTAATGATTTTAATGGGTTGTGGTAAATTTGATTCGCAGGCAGGTGAGCGCATTTATGTTTTTGTGTATTGTAATGGGCAAAAGTGTCAAAAAATCTAACAATCCCTGTTGTTTGGCTGGATTTGGTGACATGATTTGAAATGGGGCTATCTGTCCAGGGAGGAAGGAAGTCTAACGCAAAAATTGAACATAGAGCTTTTCAGTGCAGGCGGCAGGCAAAACAGTAATAGGTTTCCCTATAATCCGAAGAAAAAAGGGGTCAGTCGATTATGGCTGACCCCTTGTCGCCATTGGCTAGTCCCAACGGGAGTCGAACCCGATGACACCTAGAACCTGGGCAATAATACTAAATAGGTAATCCCTGCTTGAACAACATTCGAAAAACGGAATAGATCAACGGCGGAAATTCCCTTTCTGCGACTGCATATACCCATCTCGCCTTCTTCAGAAACCAGGATAACTTTATAAGTCATTTTCTCATTACCCCCTTAAGGCTCTATGATATGAGCACTGGGGCAGGAATCCATCTATTTCTTTTCAGGATAAAATACCATTTTGGCCAGTTCATCGTCATAAATATGGCCTTTGGCATACTGACGGCGCAATTCAACAAAGTCGATCACGCTTGATCCTGTGATCTTTTGGCTATTAAACGCATTAAAACCAAGCCATGCCTCCGCATTCATGTTCCAGGCCAGCCCATACATACCAGAGACCTTATTTGCATCCCAGAAAAACCTCTTCTTAATTCTCATGGTCTCTACAGCCTTCATCAGACAGAGCGGCATCAGGTTAGCCAGGGTCCACACCATATGGTTTACATATCCATCAAGCCGACTAAAATCTGTGCTGAGCGTTTTAAAATGGGCCTTGGCTTCAGCCGCCTCCTCTCCTGTTTTGAATTCCCCATAGACAATCTGGCCCTCCCTTGTATACGTATCTGTAATGACAAAGGGGTTGGGCACCCAGTTTCCATCCGCATCTTTTTTTATGGGAACGGCCTTGGTGATCAGGCCCAGTCTCTCCATCTTATAGGAGCTCCACGGCTCATTGGATATACAGTTCCACATGGCCTGCTCCATGCTCAGGTTCCAGTGCAGGAAATCCGTCGATCCCCCATCCGGGACCGAACCATGGCGTGTGCCCGCCTGCCCGAAATTGGCCGTATCAGCAGCCACAGTCAGGTCACAGGCCTGGCCTATCTCCTGCCCTCCGGCAATTCTCATACCGTTACACCGGCATATCACCGGGGTCCGGCACTTGAGTATGGCATCCACCATCCCTGAAAATAGATCTATATAATCGGCATATTCCTTTGGTCTCTTGGAATAGTACTCTGCATATTCTTTTACATTTCCACCCGTGCAGAATGCCCTGTCCCCTGTCCCTGTAAAAATGGTGGCCACCACATCTCGAGACATGGATGCCCGATGCATGCCCGCAATAACACCCTTCACCATTTCTGTGGTATAGGACCCATACTGAGCCGGGTTATTTAAGGTAATCCAGGCCGTATACAGTCCCTCCACCTCATTGCCCTTTGGATCAACAAGGGGTTTCTTCTCAAACATGGTGCATGGGGGTTCAGTACCAAAATGTTCATCTCCGAATAAGTGGTGATCTTTTAAGACATTATCCCTCGTCAAAAAACCAAGATCATCAATGGCCATAATCTTTCCCTCCTTTTTCATAATTAAAATTAGTTCACCAGTTTCTTAAGTCCCCGGCTTTCCATAAAGGCATTAATGCGGGCAAAGGTTCTAGCCTCGTCAAATTCACGGGGATCAGCCACATTTCCTTCATAGGTGAGCACGGGAAATCCTGCCTCCAAAAGGGCTCTCCTCACTTCCAACTGCCCCACGGCCCAACCCTCGCAGCCCCGATTGAGATGCATCATGGCGCCCTGACAGTCCCAGTCCCGGGCTATGGCCACATCAATATTCCGTCTCTCTATCATTGGAAATCGGAAGCTCTTGATGGTCAGTCCGTAGTCAAGAATCCAGGAAGTCATGGCTTCTAATGCGCCGTCCCTTGTTTTGATCCTGTCTTTAAGATCGGGCGGGGGTTCACCTGCACGGATATGGGGGATGTCGTTCTCATCGTAGTAATACTCCCACCCCCCTGAAAGCATAAAATCATACTGGCTTCCAACGCAGACCACGCCGAACTTCTCCATGTACCGAAACATATGTAGCGCATACCACGGGGGCTGGCTATTGTGAACCATTCTGAATCTTTCATACTCGACGCCAGCTATCCCCTTGGCAATTCGATCTTTGAGTTCCTCATAGAGCGTATCAAAAAATTCAACGGCTTCCCTTGTATGCCTTCGTAGTACATGAATGATATAGAAAGCGTACATGGACTTCTCATCCATGGGGGCAGGCACATTCTTGTTCAACTCACAGCACTTGGCCCATTTTGAGGTGGACATGATTTCATTGTAGACGGCATCGGCCAGTCTCTCGTCGTCGTAAGTCCTTCCTGTGATCTGTTCCATCCATTCAATGGAATCATGCATTTGTGTAACCAAGTAGTTGAACTTATTTTTTCTTCTTTTCTTACTCTCGCTCCATTTCGGCCATCGATAGGATGCCCCCATATCTATGACAAAGTAAGGCTTGTCCGTGTATCGGACAGCCGGTTGATACCACTTGCCGTGGGTGTCACAGAAGTGGAGCTGGAAATAGAAGTCGGGATGGGGATACTTGCCGCCGAAAGAGAATTGATCGCCAAATGTGGAACCAAGATAGTTACGGCAATAGCCACAAAGGTCTCTGGCATATCCCTTGGCCTCACAATGGGCCATCATCTCCTCTGATTTCCCCATGGCGCCGGTAGAAGCGCCATAAGGTTCGCCCCCGAAAAAGACATAATCCTCCCCCAAGCCGGCCGGAAGCCCGATCAGGCCCTCGGTACCTCCGCTGGCCACGAGCCAGTCCTTTTCCCCGGATGCCTTCTGTGCCAGCTTCTGATAAATATCCAGTCGCAGTTCTTTTGCCTTGCCCCAACAATCAAATGGTTTTGTGGGATACTTTTTCACTTCAGTCATTTTTCCCCTCATTAGATGATATCGAGCATGAGTGACTCTATGAATGCCTCAACCCTGGTTGAGAACTGCCCCACGGGAACGGTGACGTCCAGTTCCAGGAAGTAGGCCGGAAAACCGCTCTCATCGAAATAATCCTTCAATAAGGGTATGTCTATCTCGTGGGGATCACAAAATTTTTGCTGCATCAAAAGCACGCCCTCGACCCGCCACTCCTTTGCAAGCTTCAGCAGGTTATTGAAGCGGCGAAGTTCGGGAAAGTCCTTACAAGGGCAGGGTGTCCGTGCGATATACCTCGTGGCTATGGCTTGAAGCCGATCCTCTTCAGGGATGATCTCCTGCCAGAAATACCGGGTACCGGTACAATGATCATCGGTGACCACCGTTGCAGGGAGGACCAGCTTCTGTTCAATCATACTTAGAAACTCCACATCATCGTTCTCGCTCCCAACGGTCATCAATCTCGTACCTGTCTCCCTGTCGAGCTTTCTCTCTTTGAGCTCTTCAAGGGCCTCAAGGAGGATCTTGTTATGTTCCGCCTTGTCCATCATCTGGCTCGAGGCCACCATGTACATGGATTCCAGCCCCGTGATCGGTGGGCCATCCGCCTTTCTGAGCGCATAGATCTGCTTCATGAGCCGGCGATTTTCATTATAGACCTCTATGGCATAATCCAAGGCTTCATCCGTCACTTTCTTTCCGACCCACCCCTCTACGTCCTCTTTGAAACATTCCAGTTCATCCCTCAAATATTTCCTGCTGTGCCTGTTTTGAGTGGAAGATGGGGTGTCTACTCTGAGAATTTTTGGCTGCGGCTTCACATTGAGTCCCCAGGCCTCATAGGCCTGCAGAAGGTGCATGCAGCAGTTGCCGTCTGAAATGCCATCTAAATAATCATATCGGCCCTGGAGCCCCTGGGCAAGAACGTCCCGGCAAAAGGGACAGAACATCCCGAACAGATGGGGCGAACTGTGGTCCTCGATCTCATGACTCCCCAAGATGCGCACAGGTAAAATTCCCGCGGCATAAGGGATCTCTTCAGCTACATAGGTGCAAAAACATCCCAAGATCTTGCCATCGGGATGTCTTGAATTCCAATCCCTTGCATACTCGTGACGGTTTTCGTATATCTCCTGAAACTTTTCAATGGCTCCCATTGGACTCTGCCCCTTCTCTTGCTGCTTTAGATCCCCATTTTTTGAATTTTTCCGCCAACGCCCTTGCAAAAAAGGCGGCACCGGCGGCGCATTTATCATTCGTTATAAAATCCTTGGCTAGACCGTTTTCACATTTTATGGCCCTTGCATCCTCTA
>JASFIT010000047.1:0-17502 GCA_050122535.1 Desulfobacteraceae bacterium
GTTATACCAGCGCATTCTACTTAGCGGTAATTCGAGGGCTGTTTCAGGAGAGATCCCCGTGGGAATGGGTTTATCTGGTTGAAAAGGAAACAACTTCACAGACATCTTTGTGACAATTCCCATTGAACCCATCCAACCCGGAGAAAAGCCCCGAATAAGACCTCTTAAATCAGGCCCTATGCCTTCGCCCCACAAATAATCATCTTTATTGAAAGCCAAGGACCCGAGCCTAAGTATCTCCCCACTCGGTAATACCCACTCCACACCCAAAATCCTTCGGTTAGCTATACATGTTCTATAATTTAAGGGAGAACTACCGTACAGGATATGATTAGCCACAACACCCACCTGCGAACCACCCCCAGGAATTGTCGTATACAGCCCCCTTTTCATGGCCTCTTCTTGAAGCTGAGAATAGATAATTCCTGACCCCACAACAGCATACATGTGTCTTTCATCAATTTCACAACAGTCCATCCTCTTCAGGTCAAGCAATATGGCATCATTGACCTTGGGGGCCCCTCGTCCTGACCACCATTGGGTGCTGACAGGCATAAAGGGGATTTTATATCGGTTACACGTTCTCACTATCTTCTGGACCTCCTCGGTCGTGTTAGGGAAAATGACACATCCGGGTCTTTTCATGATGGTGGCTATTCCCAAGTCTGTTTCAAATCCATTTGGACCTGGGGTATGAGCCTCGCAATCGACGGGGTCCTCTGATATATATTCTGATCCCACAATCGACTCTAGAACGCTGTATGCCTCTTTCGGAATACTCATCTTGCGGGCCTCCTATTTAATTGCTTCACCTATTAATTCGGAAATATCATATACGCTCATATTATCGCCAGAAGCCTTAATCGTATTCGTAAAATTCTCCTTACATCTGGGGCAGGTGGTCACCAAGGCTTGGGCGCCCACATCTTTCGCTTCAAGAAGCCTTTCATCCGCACTCCACTTGGCAAAATCAGGGAAGGCTTCTTTTACACCACCTCCAGCCCCGCAACACCAAGCATTCTCCCTTATTCTAACCATCTCCACCAGATCAGTCCCTGGAATACGCTTTAGAATGTCTCGAGGTTGACCATAAAGCCCGTAAGTCCCCCGCCTGCGCGGCATGGTAGGCTCCGTTAGTCCAAAGTGACCTCGCTTGCCCTCCCAATAAACCCATGGTTCACTCATGCGCGCCAGGTTACAGGAATCATGATAGGTGAGTCGAAGGTCCAGTCTGTTCTTGAGTTGAATATTACCCTTTTCCAACGCCTCCTCTACAAACTCCACCATATGGATGACCTCATACCCCATATCAGTTGTGGACTTACCGAGCATTTTGGGATAATCCACCTTCAGAGTCTTATAGCATTCTGCACAGCTGGTCACGACGGTCCTAGCCCCTGAATTCTCTATTCTCTCCATGTTATGCTTAGCCACCTCTTTAGCCTTATCCATCTGCCCCGTCGCGTATAAAGGATAGCCACAACAGTACTCATCAGGGCCCATGAGCTTGAATCCTCGACCAGAGGCATTCAATATACTTGCAGTGGCCCTGGAAATTTCAGGCATCTTGTATGAGGCATAACATCCCACAAAATAGATGATGTCTGTTTTATCGACTGGCTTACTTTCCTGGATCCATTTCGCCCGATTTTTTCTGGGCGCACCAAAAACATTGCGTTCTTTTTCTATCTTCTCGGCCAGCGCCTTGTGTTCGGGCATGGGTCCATATCCATCATTCACACACTTTATTCTAAGGGCTTCTAAGGAAGACAAAATTTCTAGATCTAGGTTACGTTTACAACCCGCATCACATGCGCCGCAGAGCTGACACTTATATATGGCTTCGACGAGCCTTTCCGAATAATTCACCTGTCCATCCATAAGCCCGAGGGCAAGACGTAATCTGCCCCAGGCTGAAAAGGAATCAAACAGATACCTCTTTTCACTGGGGCATCGGGTGCTGAATTTGCTCCCAGGCATATAGATATGATCTACCCACTTGCAGCCCTTACACCGAACACAACGCCTCATATCGTATCGGAAATTGTCCATGTCAGTAACATCTAGCTTAACGTATTCTTCAGGCATTTTTCCTGCTCCTCACCCTAGAATTCAGGAACTAAAAACAGAGTCTCCCGGGATTCATAATGTGATTTGGATCAAAGAGATCTTTTACCTTTTTTAAGGCAGTCGTATAGCTTGCCGTCCTTTCATAAACCAATTCTGCAAGGTCTCCGTAGGGGCGGGTAAATAAGGCGCCCATCTCCAGGAGTTCCTCCCCAATTTCACGGTACAAAATCCTAATTCTTTCCCTTTCCAGGGGCTCTTTAGGATTGTAATAGAAATTGAATTCTAAATGACATGCGCGAGACTGTTCTATAGGCTGGAGATAGAAACCTATATCTTCTAGGGGAAAACCATACCTTGGTAACATTTCCACAACCTGATGGTAATAACTCGGGGCCTCTTCAGGTCTGGCTATGAAGAAAAGGTCCTGACATGCACCACGAAGTCGATGCTTCCAGTAAGTGATTTCTTTAGGCCAGGGCTTTCGAAGTCTTTTAATGAGTTCTCTCCCTCCTCCAGTGACGCCTGGTAAGGCGTGGAGGATTTCCATGTCTGCGAAAAATTGCTTCCTTAAGTCTTGTAGGGCCTCTTCCTCGTAAGCAATCTTTTCTTCCGGCCGTCTTAAAGCCCCACTCAAGATCAAAACTAGGGTCCATGAAGGTAAAACGGACTGCAATCTCATAAAATCATCAGGCCACTCATTAGCCAAGATGAGGGCTAAATCGAGATGGTTCAAGAGGAGGCATTCTTGTCCTATCCGGAGTTTTGGTATCCTATATATGGGCTCAATGGCATCATCTAGGCTCAAAAAGGTCATAAAAAGTATTTTGTCTGTTTTTGGCAGGTACTCAACCTTGAGATTCGCCCAGGTCACGACACCCATGGTTCCTTGAGCTCCCTGCAAAAGTCTGTAAAAGTCAATGCCAGGGCCTGCAGGGTTGGTTCCTTTAGCAGGAGAGTCTGGATAGTAGGGCACGCTGGCAGAGCCGGTGCGAAAGACTTCGCCGTTTGGCCACACCACCTCATAGGTCAACAAAGGTTCACCAAATTCATAGACGGGTATGACAGGAACCTCTCTTTCCAGGTAGTCGGTAACAACGGACCGAGATGCATGAGGTAAAAGAGGTGTAATAATTCGGAGTTCCTTTTTTTCCAGTTCTTCTAGAACCTTTTCCCAAGTCGCGCCCGGTTCAATTCGAACCCGCCGATTGGGCGCATCCACTTCCAATATCTTATTCATATGGGATAGATCTAGGACAATTCCGCCTTGACAGGGTATGGTTGTCCCGTGGAAATGGATCCCAGAACTTAGGGGGATTACGGGTAATGAATTATTATTTGCAAAAGAAACTATTTTAGATACCTGTTCCGTGTCTTTTGGTTTCACGATGATTGTAGGGGCGCCGGGTGGACATATTCCAGCGTCGGTAGCGTATCTCCCAAGCATGTCCGCCGAATCAAAAACCTTCTTGGCGCCAACGATCTGTTCCATCTCTTTTTTTAAGTCCATTACTTAAGCCCTTTCCACTAATTACTGCGACATTACTCCGACAAATCCTTCTCCTGTTCTCTAATCTCGCGCTTTAGTAACTTGGCCACCTTTGAGTAAGGGTTCCATTGGTGATAAAAATCTTGCTGCCATTGGTTATATACGCATCACCATCCCTGATGGCACTTGTGGGGGTTATAGAGACGTCGAATCCCTCATCGGGTTGTTATGATGACAGTACTGACTTTATATGGAAGAATGGTAACCCGCAGCAGATTTTGATGCCAACGGGTCATATGAACGAGCATAAGCCAAATACCATGGTGTCGAACTGACTCTCCCCCCTACAGCCTGCGACGCCTATGCATGGGCCTTAGATTTGGCTAAAACGACTACGTCTCCTTGCCCACTATAACGACCCCGGCTGTCGCGGAATCAACTGGCGTCCCGCCAAGACCATGAACCAGTCCGGTTTTCGGATCCTTTAGTTGCCTTTCCTCAGCCTTGCCCTGAAGCTGCTTATAGACCTCATAAAGCATGCGTAGACCACTGGCGCCCACAGGATGTCCAAAACACTTAAGACCTCCATCCGTATTGACAGGTAGCTCACCCGTCAACGCAAAGGTGCCCGCAATAACATCCTCCTTGGCTTTTCCCCGGGGACTAAAACCGAGATCTTCATAAATAACCATCTCGGTAATCGTGAAACAGTCGTGAACAATTGCGAGATCTAGCTCTTTTCGGGGATCCTTAATGCCGGCGATCTCATAGGCTTGCTTGGCTGCTCTTACACTCTCCTCAAAATGGACAAAATCCCAGTCATCCTCAAGCTGGCCTTGGTAATGTCCTGTGCTCAAACCTATACCTTTCACCAGCACATAATCATCCCGATATTTCTTGGCAAGATCAGTCCGGGTAATGATCGCCGCCCCACCACCGTCGCTGACACCACAGCAATCAAAAAGCCCCAAAGGGGGCGCCACCATAGGGGCCTTCAGCACCTGTTCTATGCTGATCTCCTTCTGAAACTGGGCCTTGGGGGTGAGGCTCCCATTGTGATGATTTTTCACAGCAATGCGGGCCAGCAATTCCTTGCCCTCTCCAGGGTCTATTCCATAATGATAGAAGTACCTCTGGGCAAGTTGTGCATAGACGGCCGGTGGCACATACAGGGGGTCTGCCCTATGGGTATAGGGCGTTGTGGGATCCATTCCCGCTGCTGGGATTCCCGAGTCCTTAAGTTTCTCAGCACCACAGACGAGGACCAGGTCATAGACCCCAGCCGCCACTGAAAAGCAGGCGTTCATAAAGGCGTCTTGTCCACTGGCACACCGGTTCTCCACACGCGTTATAGGGATATAATCCGTTTTCAGGGGATAAGCCAATGACCGGCCCAGCTCCCCCGAAAGCATGGTGGACCACCAGGCTGCCTCTATCTCCTTTGGATCCACACCCGCATCCTCAAAGGCCTCGTAGCACGCATCTATAATCAAGTCCTTGACATCCTTGTCCCAGAGTTCCCCAAACTTGGTGCAACCCATTCCGATTATTGCAACTTGATCTTTAAATCCTGGCATATCAACCCTCCTCGGTTCCCCGCAGCGGAACTGCCTTCCAGATATAAGTGCTGATCATATCGCTTGGCAGCAGCTCCAGCTTCCTAAAACTCATCTCTACCGGTGTCCCTATTTTGAACTCTGATAGATCCCCATCGGTCAAATTGCAGAAGATTCGACCGCCGCCCTCGAAGTTTACCAGCCCCACCAATTCGCCCGTAATAGGATCCCTAGAACTGGTAAAAATCTCGCCTCGCTTGTCGGCCAGGGTAACCGCTTCAAAATCATCCTTTGCCTGACATTTGGCGCATATGCGCTGCGGAGGATATTCAATGGCACCGCAGGCCTTGCACCTGCTCCCATGTAGGGAAAAAATCCGATCCCTTTCCCTGAAAATCGGTGGAGCCGAGGCATATGTCACAGAAAAGGGAACGCGGATATCCTTGCCTGCCACCAGCCCACGCCACATCAGGTAATGCAGGTAATCCGGAACCAACCATTTGGACTTCAGATGGGCATTAACCCCCAATCGCCCCTCAATTTCTCCTATCTCCTTGTTCATTTTGAGGGCAATAGCATCGCTACCCCCTCCATAACTGGCCACAAGGATCTTATCCCCAGGTTTGGCCTCCTCAAGGGCTGCCACTAATAAGAGCAACGGAAAGGCGGTTCCCGTATTTCCCAAAACCCCAAACAGGGGATTTTGAAGCTGGGTGTTCGGATCAAAACCGAGACGCTTTGCCAGAGCCATTGGGGTCCGCATATCGGGACAATAGAAAACCACCTTGGCAAAATCCTGGGCCGCCAGATTCTTTTCCTTCATCAGACCAGCAATCGCCTCTCCCATAGATTTCATATAGCCATCTGTCAAATCAAACCGACTTTCCCAGGAATTGACAAAGGTATCTTTGCTCCTTCGCCATACATCAAAGATCTCATTTGCGACAGAAAAGCTTGCCTCTAAATCGACTGCCACGTTCTCAGCGCCAATAAGGAGGGCTGCCGCCCCGTCACCCCCATTTCGCTCATGCTCGGAGCGCGGCTCTCCCACACGGCAGTCTGCCGCCACCACCACAACCTGCCTGGCGGAGCCGGCCTTGACTGCATCCGCGGCCAGTCTCAGTGCTGTGGTCCCGGCCTTAAGTGAACTGGCAAAATCGGCGGTCAGAATGCCCTCACGCAGATCCACCGCCTTGGCAATCAGCGTGGCCATCTGCTTCTCAGCAAAAGGTGAGGTGGTTGAAGCAAAAAACAGCCCGTCCACCTGATCCCGAGCTACACCCTTTAGGCAATCTAGAACAGCAGCCACTGCCATGGTAATGCTATCTTCGTCAGGTCCGGCCACAGACCGCTCACCAGGCATCCCTTTGGCAATGAGTTCAAGCGCCATGCGCCACTTTGGAACGTAACCCCCGCAGGATACAATACCAACCATCTAATCCTCCTCTCCTTTGTTTCGAAAAGATCTCATTGATCACCTAGGGTCGCCAATGGACCAAACACGCCCATATTCCATGCTTTAGTGATCTGTGAAATCTGCCATACGCTAAGTTATGGTTATGTTGTCGTTGAGATCTGTTTTATCACTTTTACGAGACGAGCCGACATTTCCGACTTTTCACCATCCGTATAGATTGAAAAAAATCTTTCTAAATTCTCGTCTTTTTCCTGGGATATATTTACTAAAGTCTGTCTTCCTTTCGGCGTAATTTCCAGCACGGTCACGCGCTCGTCATCAGGATCACTCTTCCGAATAAGAAGGCCGCTTCTTTCCAATCTTTTGGCGATCCCCGTCAAATTTGCGCCCGTAACCAGCATTATTTTGCTGGTGTTGGTCATCGTATTTTGTCCATTCTCCGACCCACCCAGAAATCTGAGAGCGTTGTATTGCGCGAATGTGACGCCATAGTTTTTGAATACTTTTGATAATTCCTTCTTCAGCAGTTCGGCGGTTCTCACGATGGCCATCATCGTTCTCTCATCTATGCTCAAGTCACCCTCATAGGCATATTTAGACCCACCCCTTAAACCGCTTTCCAGGCCCCCTTCCTCGAAGCCTAATTGCCTAAACGTATCACTCAATTTTCAATAAACTCCTTTTTGTAAGATTTCACTCTTTGATCACAAAACAACTCAAAGTATAAACTATTAAAGTATATATATATTTTATCGCGAATATCTTGTCAATGCCTAAATCTCCAAAAAATTTCAAACAAGACTCCTCTTTTTTATACAGCATAACATATTGATATCATTATTATATTATTAGCTCAACACCACGAGCCTGCCTATGATACACGCTCGGATGCTAAGGTGAAACGAAAAATTGCAGACCAGACTTTTTGGCTATCGTCATGGCCATATTTCCTTTCGCCTTCTGCTCCATGTCTTCACCCTATCCTCTGGGGAGGTCCTCCATGAAATCGCTAAGATCAGCAACGCCATTCACAGCGACACATCTTGTTTAAGTGAAATCCCTCCCATCCCATTCTCGGCCTCTCACCTCCTTCTATGGCAATCGGTGTCAGTCTTGTACGTCGACGATCGTGGATGGCATCAGGTTTCAAGTAATTTATGAATATAATCTGTTAACATACTAAAATAAATGTTTTTGTGGATTAATTTGTTTGTACATCTTTTGCCTCTAGCGAAGCACATCACGCCGTCCCAAAACCCTATCCTAAAGCTTTCTCGGATATGCTATGTCTGAGGAACTGGGGATTGTCCCGCCAATTGCAACGGCAGTACACGTTCCACAGGCGACAAAACAGAGGAGAAGTTTAGAGGAATGCTCAAGAGATAAGCAGACAAAATATGTCTTGACAAGCCCAGAATGCTTTATATATAAAGTTTTTAAGTGTTATACATCTTTTGATAGCAAGCCTGTATGGCTGGATTATCGATACGGAAAAGAATCCTGTCAGAATAGGGCCGAAAATGTAAATTTACGCTGGAGGTAAGCCATGAGCATTAAAGAGAGGCTGGTTGAAATATTGGGAAATGATCGGGTGTTGGACACCCCCGAAATCCTTGATGCCTATCGCACGGACTATAGCCTTTCCTCTCCAGGGACGCCAACGTATGTAACTTATCCCGAGAACAATAAGGAGATTCAGTCCATTGTGGCCATTGCCAACGAGCAGGGGACACCAGTTGTCCCCTGTAGTTCAAGAGTGCATTTCAATGGCTCCACCATCCCTAAGCAGGGAGGAATCGTCCTTGATTTGAAAAATATGACTAGGGTGTGGGATCTAGACGAACGAAATCGTAAAATCACTGTAGAAGCAGGGGTAACCTGGAAACAGCTTTATCCCGTTCTGGCAGAAAAGGACCTCATGGTCTGCCCTCCCCTATTGCCCCACGGAGACCGATCGGTTGTCACCACGTTTCTGGAGCGGGAACCCCTGGTGATCCCCCTTTATGAATATGGTGAACCGATGATGTCCATGGAGGTTGTCTGGCCCAATGGCACATTGTTCAGAACCGGATCAGCCAGTGCCCCCACATTCCCCAAGAGCTTTGCGGAAGGCGTCAACCCTCAAGGCCCAGGGGTAATGGACTTTTATCGGCTTCTTCAGGGAGCCCAGGGTACGATGGGTATCGTCACGTGGGCCATCATAAAGACAGAATATCTCTCGCCTGTGAGTCGATTATTCTTCATTCCCTTCGACAACCTGGCCGATGCCATTCGACCGTTATACGCCATCCAGAGAAGGAAGATCGGCTATGAGTGCTTCTTGATGAACAGACTCGATATGGCCCTGATCCTTTCAGAAAACTATCCAGACGATTTTGAGCTGAGCATGAACAAACTCCCCGCCTGGACCATCGCATTGGCTCTGCGGGGGGGGAGAAGAAGACCCGAAGAGAAAATCCAATATGAAACAAACGCATTAAAGGGCGTTACAAAAGAGTTCAATGGCCTCCCTCTTTTGAATGCCCTGCCTGGCAGTCCACACTCAGCCCTTCGGCTTGCCAACATTCTAAGAACCCCTTGGCCTGATGAAGAGACTTATTGGAAGCACCAATATCGGGGCAACTGCCAGGACCTATTTTTCATCACCAAGCTCAGCCAAGTCCCAGAGTTTGTATCGATGATGACCCATTTGGCTGGGCAGATGGACTTCACGCTTGACCATATGGGCGTCTATATCCAGCCCGTTGAAAATGCTCGAAGCTGTCATGTTGAATTCAACTTGTTTTACGATTCCAGTGACCCTAAAGAGAAAGAGAAGGTGTCCACACTCCATGATGAGGCCGCCAAAGCGATTCAAAAGCAGGGAGGCCTTTTTACAAGACCTTATGGGTCTTTGGCAGGTCTTGTTTATGAAAAGGCAGCTTCTTACACGGCCATGTTAAAAACGGTAAAAGATATCTTCGACCCAAATAATATCATGTGTCCGGGCAACCTCTGTTTCTAGGTCTGGAAAGAGATACCGCCAATTGAGAAGAGAGATATAGAGGAGGAAATGGGGTATGAAGGATAATTACGAGATTACTAACTACACGTACGATATGGACCGATGTATTGGATGCAAGGGATGCGTTTGGGTGGACCATATATATATGCCTAACGTGAGGTTCGGTGTGAAATGTCCCAGCAACGCCTACAAATTGTTCGACGCCTATGCTGCCATGGGCAGAGAAAAGATCGGACTGGCCCTCTTGTCAGGAGATCTAGATTATTCACCCTCGCTTCTGGATGTCATTTACATGTGCCAGCTTTGTGGGGCCTGTGACGCCGGTTGCAAGAGAAACCTGGACCTGGAACCCTTAGCGGCTCTGGAGTCCTTGAGGGTCAAGTGCGTAAGAGACGGACAGGGCCCATTGCCTGCCCATAAAAAGGTGGCGCAGAATATCGCTGAAAAAGGGAATCGATACGGTGCCCCGGCTCAAAACCGCTTAGAGTGGATGACGGATGACCTCCGTATCAGCCAGTCAGCAGACATAGTCTATTTTCCTGGTTGTTCCGCATCCTATGTTGAAAAAGAGATTTCTCAAGCGACTGCCAAAATCCTGAACCAGGCAAATGTAGGATTTGTGACCCTAGAGAAAAATGACTTCTGCTGCGGTCATCCTCTGGTCTCTGTCGGTCTGGTGGATGAGGCAAAGGAGGTCGCTCAGAAGAACATTCAGACCCTGGCAAAGACGGGTGCTAAGACCATCTTAACAAGTTGTGCAGAGTGCTATAAGACATGGATGGTGGATTATCCCAAGCTTTTCTCTAAATCTTATGACGAGATGGATTACAAGGTGCTTCACCTGGTGGAATTGGTGAATAACCTCATGAATGATGGGGCTTTGAGCATGAAAAAGGGCCTGGAAATGCGGGTTACCTATCATGATCCATGCCACTTAGGCCGGCAGGGCGAACCTTGGACAGAATGGGACGGGACTCGGGGTCGTTATGGCATACTGACGCCTAAGAAGAGCTATCGTAGGGGCACAAATGGCGTGTACCAGCCCCCGAGGGATATCCTGGCCAAGACGCCTGGGCTGGACGTGGTGGAGATGCCGCGTATGAGAGAAAATGCATTCTGCTGTGGCGCAGGCGGCGGTGTTTCTGACGCCTATCCAGATTTTGCCATGTGGTCAGCCGCAGAGAGGCTCTCTGAGGTCCAGTCCGTGGCAGCCGAGGCGGTAGTTTCAGCCTGCCCTTACTGCAAAAAGATGTTTCGTGATGCATCTGAAGAAAACAAGATGAATATAAAGGTCTTTGATATCTCAGAGATTATATTGGCAAGTCTATAGCGAAAGAACGGAGGCGTTTCTTATGGGTATACCACAGGAAGCATACAAGGCGATAGAAGACATTGTTGGTCCGAAATATATCACGGATGACCCGGTCATCGCTCGTGCCTATCTGGGTCGACTTGGGCATGGAAAGGATACGGGAATTGATCTTCAGATGAATCTTCCTCCTGCCTGCGTTGTGTTACCGAGAACCACCCAAGAGGTCCAGGCCATCATTAAGGTGGCATACAGGTACAAAGTCAACTATGTACCGGCCAGCACTTTTTGGATCTCTCACTGCGCTGCAAAAAGGCCCAATAGTATCTTGCTGGATTTGAAGAGAATGAACGATCTGGAGATTGATGAAGAGAACATGTATGCGGTCGTGGGGCCAGGCGTTATTTACTCCCAGCTGCAAGAGGAGGCCATGAAGCGGGGCCTCTATACGACCGTTCCGGGAGGTGGCGCACAGGTCTCTGTGCTGGCCAACCACATCAACTGGGGGCTTTCTCCCCTCAACTACCGCAATGGCATTCCTGGACGACGGTTGATGGCAGCGGAATGGGTCCTGCCCAACGGAGAACTTGTAAAGCTGGGCTCCCTGAGCTTGCAGAATGACCCCTTTCATGGAGAGGGGCCTGGACCTGACCTACGAGGGGCCCTGAGGGGCTGGATCGGTTGGTTTGGGGCCATGGGCGTGGTCACAAAGCTTTCTGTGAAATTGTTTCCCTTTCAGACAGAGAGGCTTGAACCCGTCGGCATCAGCCCCCATACGGCGCTCCAGTTTCCCACGAATAGGATGCGTTGGTATAACTACAGGGTGCCAAGCCGCGAAGCGCTCGTGGACGTGATGTATGAAATTGGCAAGGCAGAGATATCGGCCGCTGTGACCAAGGTGCCAATCCAGTGGAGGTATATAGCCAAGGCCACCTGCAAAGAAGAATTCTGGGAAGGCTATGATACGGATGAAGCCAGGAGCCAAATAGGCAATACGCATATCTGCCGCGTCCTCCTTGTTGGTTATACATCGGAAGAGCAACTGGAATATGAGGAAAGGGTTTTGACGGACATCATGGAGGAGTACGGAGGGAAATTGGGCCGAACCCGACAGAGCGATGAATCATGGATTAAGAATGCTGATTCCGCTGGTATGTGGTGGATGACGGGTGCATATACCTCCGTCCAAGTCACTGTGGACACCCTGGATTGTGGCGTCAAGGGGGGTGAAGCCTTTGCAGAGGCCAAAAAGGATTACACGCCGCCCCTTATGGATGATTATGGGGAACCGGGGTGGTTCCAGGTGAGCGAACTGGGTCATATGGGCTATCTGGAATTCTTGAACTATTGGGATCCGGATGATGAGGATCTTGAGAAAAAAGATATATGGGTCTATATCACTGTGCCCAAGCTAGATATTGAATTCGGCCTATTCAACGGCTTCAATATCTACACCAGCCCCATGAATATGACAGGCAAGGCCTTCGGTCCGAATTGCAAGGACTGGTTCGAAAAATTGAAACAAACCTATGACCCCGCCAGAATATCTAACATTCCGGTGCCCTGGGATGTGGATGAGTTTGTTGAACATGTTGATTTCATAAAGAAAGACTGGTAGCCCCTGCCAAATCTGTGCCGAAATCAGCTGTATCATTGGGCCCCCTCCTCCAGGGCTCCTGAGCGTGCCCCGAAAACCACCAACTGGTGATCGACAAGAAAGAAGCCAAATGAGCAATAAACGCTCGTTTTAATTCTGAAGAAAAAAAGCGATCGATCGTATTTTTTTCTTGACAAAATCTTCTGCTCGGATAGATATTAGGGCGGATTCGAGGAGGATGAGGCCATCTCGAGCGTCCCTCCCAGGTAATAGGCAAAAAAGAAGTTTTATGAGTAAGTTGAGGCTTATTTTGATTAAAAATTAAGTAACGATCGATCGTATCTCACCTACGTTGAAAGAAGAGTCAAAAATGAGAAGTTCTCCTTCCATAAAAAAACACGAGAGGAGCCAGGACACGATAGAAAAGATTCTTAAGGAGGCCGTTGATCTTTTCTTTGAGTACGGATTTGCCAGGACCTCCACGAGACAGCTGGTCGGAAGAGTGGGGATGAGCAGTTCTGCCATTTACAATCATTTCGAGAATAAGGAGGAAATCCTTTTCACCATTATTCAAAGGGCGAGTGACAAGGTCCTGTATACCCTGAAACGGGTCATTGAGACACACGATGATCCTGAGGAGTGTCTGAAGCAAATGATCTCAAGGCAACTCTACCTCTTCGAGGACAGTGCGATAAAGAAAGAAATCGCCATATTCATTGATGAACTCTATCAGCTCCCCGAGGATCTCAGGGCAATCTGCAACAAACAGCATCGGGAGGTCTTTGATCTTTTCAAAGCTAAGATTAATGAACTTAAGAACAAAGAGATCAGTAATTCCATAAATGATGTTGTGGCCACCTTTGGTATCCTAGGCGCAATGAATTGGGTGTATCACTGGTTCAGGAATAATGGGCGCCTTTCTATTGAAGAGATAGCAGATGAGCTCATTAAGCTATTGTTTAATGGTCTCATTAGGGCGAATAAGACTTAGGCTCTCAAAAAGAAGGCTTCAAAACAGAGGAGGAAAGCTGCTGAAAAATGACCTCTCAAGATGTCCTATCGAAGAAGGTGGAAGACCATATAGCGTTTCTAACCTTGAACCGTCCTGAGCAGGCCAATTCTCTGAACAAGGCCCTTTTTCTGGCACTCAGAAGTGAGATGGAGGCCTTAGAATATGAGGATGATGTGAGAGTCATCGTGATTACGGGTGCAGGCAAAAAGGCCTTCTGCGCGGGGATTGACCTGAAAGAACGCGCGCAGATGCCAAAAAATGAGATCCTTTCATTTAGAGACCAACACATTAAGCCCTGCTTTGATTCCTTAAGGAAGTCTACCAAGCCCCTAATTGCCGCAGTCAACGGGGTAGCCCTTGGCGGTGGAGCCGAACTGGCCCTGGCATGTGATATGAGGATCGCCTCTTCCAAGGCAAAGTTGGCTCAGTCCGAGATCAGGTGGGGGATGATTCCAGCTTGCGGGGCCTGTCAGCGCCTGCGCATGATTATTGGAATTGGGAGGGCCAAAGAGATCATATTCACAGGCAGGGCGGTCGAGGCCAAAGAGGCCCTGCAATGGGGCATATACAATAGGGTAGTCCCTGAGAAGGACTTGATGGAAGAAACCAAGAAACTCGCCTCACAAATCGCCAAAAATTCCCCAGTGGCTGTGAAACAGGCCAAGAAGGCCATCGACATGGGTGCCCATATCTCGGAGGCCCTTGAGTTTGAATTTGAGGCCTCCAAGGCCTGTTACTTCGCTGGTGAAGCCATGACTAAGCCAGAAAAATTCTAATGATGAGAAAGGATGGAAAAAACATGGATTATCAAAATGTCACTTTTGAAATTAAGGAGGAGATCGGACTCTTAACGATCAATCGCCCCAAGAAATTGAATGCGCTCAATCACGCCACCATGGACGAAATTCAGGATGTCATTGGCCTGGTCAAGGCCAATCAGGCGTTGAGAGTCCTGATCATTACCGGAGCTGGGGATAAAGCCTTTGTGGCCGGTGCAGATGTCTCTGAGTTTGTTGATCTCGATCTAAATGAGGGATTTGATTTTACCCGGAAAGGAAACCTCATATTCCGAGCACTAGAATATCTGCAACTCCCATCCATTGCCGCCGTCAATGGCTTGGCATTGGGGGGAGGTTGTGAATTGGCCATGGCCTGCACCTTCCGGATAGTCTCCGATAATGCCAGATTGGGCCTGCCAGAGCTTGGTTTGGGCGTCATTCCTGGATATGGCGGCACACAAAGGCTGGCCCGGATGATCGGGAAGAGCCGGGCACTGTGGCTCATGTTGACAGGGGAGATGATGGGGGCTGAGGAGGCACTTATGACGGGTTGGGCCAATAGGGTCGTAAAGCCTGAGGCGCTTATGGATGAGGCCTTTAAGGTGGCAAAAACCATCAGCACCAAGGGCCCCTTGGCCGTAAAATACGCCCTTGTTGCTGCCAATCATGGAACAGAAACGGATCTGGATACAGGATTAGTTATTGAATCGGCCATGACCAGTTTGGTCTTGGCAAGCGAGGACAAAAAGGAGGGTGTTTCATCCTTTTTGGAGAAACGGAAACCCGTGTTCAAGGGAAGATAAATATTAATAATAAGGAGTGGAGGGCAAAATGATAGATGATTTTAGGAGAATTTACGAAAACCGCCATGAATATATAAAGGAATGGAAAGAGAAGAATCCGGATCGAAAAATTTTTGGCTACATGTGTACATACATGCCTGAGGAGATCCTTTACGCGGCTGATGTTCTTCCGATCCGGATCCTAGGAAGTCACGAGCCACAAAATGTGACAGAACCCCATATTCTGGGGATGTTTTGTCCCTTTTGTCGGGATGCATTGGCTCAGGGCATGCTGGGCCGCTATGATTACCTGGATGCCATTGGCATCACGCACTCATGTCAGCATATTCATCAGGCCTTTGAGAGTTGGGTCTTGCACAAAGAAATCAAGGATTTCTTCATCGCCACACCCAATAATGTTCAAACACCTCGGGCGCTGCCCTATCTGACGGGACAGCTTAAAATCTTTAAGGAACAGGTTGAAGAATGGACAGGGAGAAAGATTTCCGATGAGGATCTTCGACAGGGGATCCAAATTGTGGATGAAAACCGGCGGCTGATGGGAGAAGTGTATGAGGCCAGGAAGGCAGATGATCCCCCCATTTCCGGCCTTGATGCCATGTATATGGTGGTGGCCTCGCAGATGGCGGACAAAGTGGAGTTCAATCAAATCCTGAAAGAGGTCCTGAAGAATGAACTACCTGGTCGCACGGCAAAAGAAGATCCCGGAATCCGGTTAATGATCATCGGCAGTGAAGATGATGACGCGAAATTTGTTGGAATGGTGGAAAGTGTCGGGGCCTCTATTGTTACGGATGACCACTGTACCGGCAGTCGATATTTCTGGAATCTTACAGAGGCACAAGACGATCCACTCACGGCTATAGCCGATCGATATATAAAGCGTCCCCCCTGCCCTATTAAAGACTTTCCGGCTAGGAACCGTATTCCCCACCTGATTGGTCTTGCCAAGGATTGGAATGTGGCTGGTGTGATTATTATTCAACAAAAATTTTGTGACCCCCACGAATTGGATAAAGTCGCCATCACAAAGGCCCTGGAAGCTGCGGGATATCCGACCCTCTATCTGGAGTTTGATGTGACGGTGCCCATTGGCCCCTTCAGGATAAGGGTGGAAGCCTTTTTAGAGACCCTGGGCGCGGAAGATTTGTTTGCCGAAGATTTGTTTTGATGCCAATAAGGGAGATAGGGGTGGGGAATAGAAATTCGTGACCTTTAACTGCAAGGGAAAATAAATGGAGGCCAATAATGGGAAAATACAAGACAGAGCCAATTAAATGTTGGGATAAGGCCAAGGAACTAAGGACCAGCATTTATGAACGCGTCGCCAAGGCCAGGGACGAGGGAAAAATCATTGTTGCCGGGGGGACAGAGAGCATGCTCGCTCTGCCTGCTGGCTATGACATGGAATTCCTGGGGGGCGAGCCCTATGGGGCCAGCTGTGCCTTTGCGGGGAAACATGACCCCAGCGTGTGTCTAGGATTTTTTGAGGCTGCAGAGGCGGCGAGATATCCCAGGGACCTATGTGCCTATATGCGGCTCGCCATTGGGTCCTTGTTGGCAGATAGATATCTTTTTGGTGGAAGCTATCCCAAGCCAACCTTTAATCTTCAGACCCATATCTGTGACACCCATGCAAAGTGGTACCAGATTATGAGCGATATCGAAGGGGTGCCCTATCTTGCCGTTGATTTTATCCCCTATGCCTGGGAGACAGAGAATGAGAGTGACGACAGCAAAAGACTCAAGCGGGAGTTTCTGGTGGGCCAAATGCTTGATGCGATTGATTGGATGGAGAAGGTGACCGGAAAGGAATACGATGATGAGAAATTCATCAATGCGGTTAACTGGGAATGCGAGGCAACGAATCTATGGGCCGAATGCTGCATGGTAAACAGATCCATTCCGGCGGTCATGGATGAGAAGATGATGTTCTCCTTCTATATCATCGCTGTTCTGATGAGACAGAGAAAGGAGGCCGTTGATTTCTATGCCGAACTCCTAGACGAACTCAAAGACCGACAGAAAAGAGGGATCGCCGCGTGCGCCGATGAGCAATTCAGGTTTATCCACGACAGCCAGCCCCCATGGTTTGCCCTAGATGTCTTCCGATATCTGGAGAAATTTGGAGCCATCTCCATTGGTGCCCATTATTCCTTTAGCCTCTCCGGGGGTTGGGCCTATGATCCAGAGCAAGATACCTGGTTGCCCGCCAAACCTCCCAAGAAAGCAGGGGTGGAACTGAGAACAAGGGAAGAGGCGTGCGAATGGTATGCTGAGTGGATCCTTGCCTACCACACCCTGCTCAGGTCTCTCCGATGGTCCGGTCGGGGCAAGCACAAAAGGTTACTCGATATTGTTAAGAATTGGAATGCAGATGGTGTCATTATCCACCTTAATCGGGGTTGTGAGGGTACGGCAGTGGGCCAGATGGAGCTAAATCGTTTCCTGAACGACCAAAATATCCCG
>JASFIT010000048.1:0-17372 GCA_050122535.1 Desulfobacteraceae bacterium
AAGCCTAGTTGGTAGGCATTTCTTAAGGAGACAAATGGTTTCCAAGGAGGAATAACCCTACAACTCGTGGCGGGTTTGGCCCATGTGGCAGAAGACTCTCTTTCTTGGAATCATGGCACGTGGTTTGAGGCCTTAAGGAAACCAATAGATATGGGTGGTTTTAGAGCATAAGGGGAAGGAAAGTAGCTTATTATGGTCGGTGTGGGCAATGAAAAGAAGTTCATGTCGGATATTAATGTTACCCCGCTTGTGGATGTAATGCTCGTATTGTTGATCATCTTCATGGTGACTGCCCCAATGATGATGCAGGGGGTAGAGGTCAATCTCCCCCAGACCACAGCGAAGAGTATAAAAACCCGAGAAGACCCTCTCATCCTGACCATAAACAAAAAGAGGGAAATCTATTTGGAAGATCGCCAGATCAGGCTGAAAAACCTTGAGAACAAAGTGAAAACCATCTTCAAGTATCGGAGGAACAAAGAGCTTCTCCTTAGGGCGGATAGAGAAGTTCCCTATGGATTTGTCATCAAAGTCATTGCAGGGGTAAAGCGGGCGGGGATAGACAAGCTGGGTATGATCACTGAGCCTATCGAATGAATAGATGTGAAAAAAAAGTCTGAAGTGCCTCAGGGGTTAAAGAGCAAGATGGAGAAATCCTCCCCAAGCCCTTTTGCTCCATGGACTCTAAAGGGATGGGCTGATCCTTGGGAGGCGAAGGAATGACGGCCACAGATACAAAACAGAGTTCGAGTAGCTTGATGGAAATAAAGTGGAGTCCCATGGTGGCTCTATCTGTGGTTCTTCATCTTGCAATCTTCTCTGTAGTCCTTTTCGTTCCTGAGGCAATGCCCATCAAGCGATTTGAAGGCGTGGTATATTCGGTCGATCTGGTGGAAATGCCTGCTGGAGCAAACGTAAAACTTAAGGGGACCAGAGCCAAGACGGGCAAAAAAGGCACGAGGGTGGCCAAGAAGGGTTCGCAGGCCAAACGGATCAAAACACAAAAAAAGAAAAAGAAACCCGTCGTAATAGCGAAAAGAACCGTCGAGACAAAGACACCAACAATAAAAAAACCAAAAGTCTCTTCTTCTGAACTCATTGATCGGGCCGTCTCTAAAATAGAGAAAAAGGTCAAATCAGAGGAAAAGGACCATGTTGACAGGGCCATATCCAAATTGGAAAGCGAGGTGAGTACGCCGATCGGTCCGGGGCCCCAAGAAGGACGGTCTTTCGGGTGGATCCCCATTCAGATGTATCAAGCAGAAGTGGAGGACAAGATCAAGAGCAATTGGTCATACCCAGTTGCCCTTCAGAGCAGAGAAGACTTGGAAGCCATCGTTGTGGTCATGGTTAAGGGGGATGGAACCATCTTAAAGACCGAAATGAAAAAAGGTTCCTCTGATCCCATCTTTGATGAATCTGTTTTAAGAGCGGTCAAGCGGTCCGATCCATTGCCTCCTTTCCCAGAAGGCTACAGGAAAAGCTATGACGAAATTGAGATCAAGTTCAATCTCAAAGACCTGCAAGGATCTTAGGTTAACGTTCTGGCTAGGATCTTTGCTGATCTTACTATTCTGGCCATCGCAGGCATTGAGCAGGATTTATGTGGATATTAATGCCCCTTCGGTCCAGAAAATCAAGATCGCGATCCCGGATTTCAAGAATTTCACCACCAATAAGGAATATCCGGAATTGGCCACAGCCCTGACGGAAGTCTTGTCAAATGACCTTGATCTGACCGGGTACTTCACTCCCATGGATAAAGATGCCTTTTTGGGTGATGATGATGAGGCCATGGATCGTGAGAAGATCCGTTTCAAAAACTGGTCGGTCATAGGTGCGGACCTTCTCCTGAAGGGAGGTTATACAACTGTTGGCCGCAGTCTTGAAGTGGAGGTGAGGCTCTATGACGTATTCTGGGGCCGGCAGATCATGGGGCGCAGAGCCTTGGGAAAAGTCGCCGATTATAGGAACCTCATGCACAGGATAGGGAATGAGATTATCCAAACATTGACGGGAAATAAGGGAATGTTCCTTTCCAAAATCGCCTTCGTGGGTACGGCCACGGGACACAAAGAGCTCTATATATCGGATTATGACGGCTATAATGCCAAACAGGTGACCTCTGACAAAAGCATTGCCCTTCTCCCCAGGTGGGCACCATCGGGAGACAAAATTCTCTTTAACTCTTATAGAGAGGGAGGGCCAATGCTTTATATGACGGATTTCACGGTAGGAAACCTAAAAAGAATATCAGGAAGGAAGGGCTTAAATATTGGCGCAGCTTGGGCACCAGATGGTGAGAAGGTGGCACTGACCCTTAGCCATAAAGGGAATCCTGATATATATAGTATTGACCTGAGCGGAAGGATCATCGAAAAACTTACCAGCCATTGGGGCATTGATGTGTCGCCCACCTTTTCACCAGACGGTGGCAAAATTGCCTTTGTGTCCAACAGGTCAGGGTCCCCGCAGATCTATGTCCGGGATCTGCGAAAGGGGAGCGAGGAGAGATTGACCTTTGAGGGAAACTATAATACATCTCCTTCATGGTCCAACTTGGATCGAATCGTATTTTCGGCCATGAAAAGCGGGCGTTTTGATATCTACGCCATGGATTCAGACGGGCGGAATTTGAAAAAGTTGACCGAGGATCAGGGAAATAATGAGGACCCCTGTTGGTCTCCCGATGGTAGGTATATCGTGTTTAGCTCGAGTAGGGACGGTGGGTACCATTTGTATATCATGAACGCCAACGGTCGAAATCAGAGAAGAATCACCTTTCTGAGGGGCGAGCAAACTTCGCCATCGTGGTCCCCGTTTTAACATGAAGCTTCACAATGGGAGGGCGTTTTTATGTAATTATGGTATTTGGAGAAAACGGATTGTGAGGACCCTCAAGCAAGAGATATCCTTTTCCATATATTCGTGAGTTGTCAGGGTTAGGGCCAAGATAAAAAATTGTGAAAAACTGTCGAAATCCTTGAAATCGTAATTAGAAGATGATAAGGTTAGCGGTCAAAATTTTTGGGAATGAGATTGTGAGTTCTTGTGGCTGAAAAAACCTATAAAATCAGGAGGTAGGGATGATGATGAGAAAGATGATGATCGTTTTGTTCACTTTGGTCTTTGCCTGCTCAGCGCTTTTCATGATGACATCGTGTGCTAAGAAACAGGTAATGACAGGAGCCCCTGAAAAGAAGCCCCCTGCTGCGCCGCCTCCGGGTGATACAGAGGCCTATAAGCGGGCGGAAGCCGAGCGCCAAGCGAGGCTGGCTGCGCTGGCAGCAGCTGAAGGGCTTCGTGGACAGATTCGGGCGTTCGAAGCGGAAAACATTAACTTTGATTTTGACAAATCGGAGTTGAAGCCTGAGGCGCGAGCCATTCTGGTGAAAAAAGCGGAGTGGCTGCGCAGTAACCCGGAATTCTCTGTGAGGATCGAAGGGCACTGTGATGAGAGGGGCACCAATGAATACAATCTAGCCCTTGGTGAGCGCAGAGCCAACGCCGCGTGGAAATTCCTCAATGCGTTGGGCATTTCTGGTAGCAGGATGACCACCATAAGCTATGGGGAGGAAAGGCCAGCCGATCCCAGACACAACGAGACAGCCTGGGCCCAAAATAGGCGGGATGAATTCAAGCTTATAAGATAGCTTCAGGCAAAAGACACGGTATGGGTTTTGGAGAAAGAGGCCTTCCGATCCTACCGGTGGCATGTTAGGTATTCAGATTAGGCCTCGCTAACGGGTTTTGCAAGGGGGCAGAGCCGACGTTTCCTGCCCCCAAAGCAGGACAGGTCTGTAGGTGTGACTGGAGAGCCGGCCTCAATAACGGGCCGGCTCCTTTACTATTCCTGTAAAACAGGACGGCAAAACAACCATGAAGACTATTTTGTATAAAGGCACAAGAGGCTTCTGTCGCCTTGTATTGTCAATAATTCTTCCTATTGCTTTCCTTACTTCCTGTGTTTACGATCAGGAGATGACCTATCTTAATGACCAGATGATTGCCCTGAACAAGCGTGTCATAAAACTGGAGGGCTTATTGGGCAGCGACCTTGATACACGCTTAGGCTCCGTGCATTCCAGGCAGGCGGAAGTCGGGGCAGAAATGGATCAACTGAGAACGGAGATAGGTGAACTGTCCGGGCGCGTGGAAGATAATGAGCAGCTTATCAAGCGTAGCGTCGAAAAGGATTTAGGCAAAGAGGATGCCATTGTGGCAGGGTTGGCTGCCCTGTCCCAGAAAGTGTCAGAGTTGGAGGTGTTGGTGAGTCGACAACAAGAACACCTTGGACTCAAGACGCCGCGTCCAAAGGAAGATCGGGAGCAGGTTAGGGTCCCATCGGGGCAGGAAGGAACCGTTCCAAAACGTCCGGTTATCATTGAGGCGCCTCGCTCCGAAGAGCTGAATTTGTATGATACCTCCATGGCCTCCTTTAAAGAAGGGAAATACGAAGATGCCATGAGGGGTTTTGAGACCCTTATAAAGAAATACCCAGATTCGGATCGCGCTGACAACGCGCAGTTTTGGATCGGGGAGTGTTACATGGGCATTAAAAAGTACGAGAAAGCTATTTTGGCCTACCAAGAAGTGATAAAGAAATATCCAAAAGGCAACAAGGTGCCAAGTGCCATGCTCCGGCAGGCGATAGCTTTCTTGGAGATCAAGGACAAGACAAGTACAAGGCTCCTGCTGAAAAAGATCATCAATAAGTACCCCGAATCCAGTGAGGCGCAGATTGCCAAGAAGAAGCTCGAGGCACTAAATTAGGGTTGCTTTGTTATGTAAAAACTGGAACTCATGCACATTGTACCATTTCGAGAGTATCCCACCCAAAAGATAAGTGAACCATCAATCTTCTCAGAAAAGATCAATCCTCAATCAGCTAAAGTCCAATGAGCATACCATTATGGCCATCCTCGCCACGCTTGTGGGGTTGGCTGGTGGTTTTGGTGCCATTGGGTTTCGTTATCTCATCGGATTTATTCAGGAAGGTGCTTATGGGCCTGGAGAGAATCTCATTGAGCTGGCGCCCCTAACCCCATGGTACCTAAGGATTTGGATTCCTGCTCTTGGGGGCCTGGTGGTAGGGCCCCTCGTCTATTTTCTGGCTAGGGAGGCGAAAGGGCATGGCGTCCCAGAGGTGATGGAGGCGGTTGCCCTGAGGAGCGGCATCATTAGAAAAAGAATTGTCGTTGTTAAGTCCCTCGCCTCTGCTATCTCCATAGGGACCGGGGGATCCGTCGGGAGGGAGGGACCTATTGTTCAGATAGGATCTGCCATTGGGTCCAGTCTCGGACAAGTGCTTAGGATTTCAGAGGATCGCATCAGAACCCTGGTGGGCTGTGGCGCTGCGGCCGGTATTGCAGCCACCTTCAATGCCCCTGTTGCGGGTTCCATGTTTGCCCTTGAGATCATTCTCGGCGATTTTGGGCTTGCTACATTCAGTCCCATTGTTATTTCCTCTGTTGTGGCCACAGCCGTTTCACGTCACTTTCTGGGAGATTTCCCAGCATTTCTTGTCCCAGCCTATCAGCTGGTCAGCGCATGGGAACTCCCCCTATATGTTATCTTGGGTTTTTTCTGTGCCCTGGTGGCCGTGACTTTTACGACGGTGCTTTATCGAGCAGAGGACTTCTTTGATCACTTGAAGTTTCCCGGATATCTGAAGGCCTTCCTGGGCGGATTAATCCTCGGCTTTATGGGGCTTCGATTTCCCCATCTTTTGGGCGTGGGTTACGTGGCCATAGATATGGCCCTCGCGCAACAACTTGCCTGGTGGGTCCTGCTCCTCTTGGTCGGATTCAAGATCTTGGCCACATCCATAACCATCGGTTCTGGCGGTTCAGGGGGTATTTTTGCGCCCTCACTCTTTATGGGAGCCATGGCAGGGGGGTTTTTCGGGAGCGTGGTTCACCACCTCTTTCCCGAGGTGACGGCTTCACCTGGCGCGTACAGCATTGTAGGTATGGGAGCCGTTGTGAGCGGAACCACACATGGACCCCTCAGCGCCATGCTCATTCTTTTCGAGATGACCGGTGACTACAAAATCATTCTACCCCTTATGATTGCCTGCATCATAAGCTCCTTGGCAGGTGGTCAACTGTTAAAGGACTCCATATACACGCTAAAGCTGGCCAGGAGGGGGGTAAACATCAGGGCAGGAAAAGAAGTCAATGTCTTGAAGTCCATCCCGGTCAGTGATGTGATGCATCCAGAAGTGGAGACCATACCTGAAAACATATCCCTAGGGGGATTGGCAGAAAAGATATCCAAGAGCAAATATAAAAGCTTTCCTGTCGTGGACCAGGAGGGCCGATTAACGGGTATCGTGACGCACTATGACTATCGTGAGGTGGTCTTTGACGAGAATCTTAAGGATCTGGTCGTGGTCAAGGAAGTGGCCACTCCCAAGGTGGTTACTGTCTCTATTGATGACAATCTCTACGATGCCATGGAGAAGATCACATCAAGGGATTTCTCTCTCTTACCTGTCGTTTCTTCCCGCGACCCCCGCCAGTTGTTGGGCGTTCTGACGCGCAGGGATATCATTAGCGCCTATAACAGGGCCATCACCAAAAAACCTGTCATTCAAACCTAGACAGCGAGGCCTGTATTTGCGACACAGTCTCTCCGGGCCCGGATTCATTGCTAGGGCGTAAGACATTGGAGGGTCACCTTAAGGTCTACATCGCTTGCAGGGACTAAAGCCTTCCCAAAAGGCCTTTAGGCGGCTGTCGAATATCACAAGATTGTGGCCGCTTATTTGCGTGGAAAAGGCACAACCCGGCCTGTGAAAGCGATATGACTTGATGTTGCCAAGATAGTGCCTTTCCATTTTCGCGGTAGGCTGGCTCCAGATCCCCAGTTTTTCTCCCATGGCCACCCGTTGATCATTGAGGAGAAGGGAAAAGTATTTGAGGTTGGGTCTCTTAACCATGACATGCGCAAAACCGTGCCTTATCAAAAGGGCATTGACCATTTCGCCACCCTCCAGGAACACATAGGCGAGAAGTCTACCATGCGGGTCTCTCTTTTCTTGATCAAATTCTAATCTCACCCTTTTCTTGTTCACAAGGCGAGAATTGTAATCTCTGGAGGCAATGGCCATAAATTCGCTTTTCTTTCCCTGATAACCCATCTCGGGGCCATTTATACCCAAGTACCTTACTCTCTCTGCCGTTTCCAGGAGGATAGTATCCCCATCATAGACAAATTTGACACGGTTATACGTGGAATGGGTAAATGAAACGCAAATGAAGCCAATGAGCAGAATTCCGAAGAGATTTTTTTGGTTCACAACCTATAGTTATCCTTAATTTTTCAGAATAGAACTTCAAAGAAAGTTAATACAAATTAAATAAATAAAGATAAGATATTTTTATTTACTATTAACAGTTTTTTATTGACTTTATACGTTTTAGGTATTATACATAACTATAGGAACCTTAACAATTGCCAAATTAACCCAAGAAAAAGATATGAGGAGTTTGCTATGCCACAGATAATGACAACAAAAGAACTGGCCAAGTATTTGAAGCTGCATGAGATTACCATTTGCAAGTACGCAGCAGAAGGTAAGATACCGGCCATTCGCATTGGCAGAGTGTGGCGATTTGACAAAGAGGCCATAGACAAGTGGATTAGCGGCGGGCAGAAGAAGTAAGTTACTAACAACATGAAAAAGGATAGTCAGGAAATACATCATGCGCTGCATGACAAATCGAGTGCCATGTTAATGCTCGACAACAAGGAACGTAAGCTCTTGAAAGAGATCCTTGCTCTGACCTTGAAATCCCAAAGCGCAAGGACATGGATTGCTAAAAAGCTTGGGAATGAATACATAAAGATAGGTGAAAAACTGCTCAAGACAATGGGGGGAATCTAGAGAGGGTTTTCACAGCCCGTTTATTTGACTGAAGATAACTAAGAATAGAGAAGGTAGGATTTACGCCATTCGAGAAAATTTTTCAGGTCTTCAACCCATCTTTCCTTGATCTCCAAAAGATCTGCACCCTTTTCAATTGCGATTTTAAGAGACGAATCGCCTAGTATCACATCAATCGGCATTTTTTCATACTCGTACTCATAAGGGGGCTTCCTCCAGGCGAATTGCTCTTTATAAAACTGCAGGATTGCTTTGAGCAGGACAATTGTGGAGAAATAGGGATGATATAGCCGGTGATCTAGGATGTGAATCATAAAGCCCCGGCAGATTTCACCTTCCCATTTGTGGAATGCGGGGCGAAACATCACCTCTTGCAAGACACATCCTGCCCACGCTTCAGGGGGTAGGATGTGTTTTATCAAGCCAGTATCCAAGAAAGGAGCACCAAAGATCTCAAAAGGGCGGCACGTCCCCCTGCCCTCGGACAAGTTTGTCCCCTCCCATATGACCTGACCCGGATAGACCTGAGCTGTTACAGGCAATGGCATATTGGGTGAAGGCATGACCCAATTCAGGCCTGTGTCCTGCCAAATCATATGCCGATTCCATCCCCTCATGGGCACGATGTCCAAGTCAGCTGCCATATTGGAGCTCGTGCAAAACATTTTCGCCATTTCGGCCATCGTTAAGCCGTGGCGCATGGGGAGCGCAAAAGGTCCCACGAAAGAATGAAGTTCGGGTTTCAAGAGATTGCCCTCAACCATCTCGCCACCCAGGGGGTTGGGTCGGTCCAAGACAATGACCTTTTTCCCCGATTTGGATGCAGCCTTGAGACAGTTCAACAGGGTTGACGCAAAAGTATATACCCTTGTACCCACATCCTGTAGATCGATGATGAGGATGTCTATCAGATCAAGCATTTCAGGTAACGGCTCTCGGGTCTCTGAGTAGAGACTGAAAAGGGGTATGTCTAAATTTGGGTCATGGGAATGATCGGTCTCAATCATGTTTTCCTGATCTATCCCCCAGTATCCATGTTGCGGGCCAAAAAGGGCTTTCAACTGACCAGGCAATAGGCCAGAAATGATTTCTTTGGCCGGTTTTAGCTGACTGTCTACAGAGGCCTGATTCGAGAGTAAGCCAAGTCTACAACCCTTCAATTTCCTCCAATACGCATCACGAAAAACATCAAGACCCGTAGCAACTCTGCTCATAGGAAATCCTATCCTTGTGAAGTTCCATGAGACCTCTGAAAAACGCCCCCCTTTGCCCAATCTCTGTGTCAGACTCAGATTTTAACCCGCCAAAGAGCTATGGCGGGTAAGTCCTCGAAATACTTATGGTGTATTCCTGCGGTTAATCCGCCAAAGGGCTATGGCGGATCAAAATCTTCGCCTTCCTTGACCTTGAACAAAATTGGACATTTTTCAAAGGTCTCTCCTAGTAACAAGGATCTCATCATATCAAGAAAGGCCAATTGACGTCAAAAAACTTGGGGATATGGAAAAAAGATAACTTGAAAGGGACTGGTGGGGGGCTAGGATTTCTTTTCAGGCCACTCTGCCTCGAATTCTGCTTTACAGTATTCGTAATTGGGGCAGACCAGATGATCCCCTTCGGGCTTGCAATCCTCACATTCGCCGAAGCCTATGCCGAAGCAGAATTCCTCATTATCCTTCCGGTACTTCAGCCAGGCCGATCTATCGTCAAGCTCCTTCAGCCATTTAACGGCCAAATCTTCGGAGATCTGGTCCATCCTGTCAACCAATCGCTCTTTGGCGGATTGCCCAGACAACTTATCCAGTTCCTCCAACCATCTCTCGGCACGGTGCCCAGCCACTTCACCCATCCGTGCTTTCAATTGCCTTATCGATTCCTCTTTGGGTGATGGGTTCTTCATGGTGCTCTCCTTTCACCCTCGAACCGGCTCTAGCCAATTGCCAGCCCAGGTCTAACTAATCAGTCAGAATAAGAAGACTGGATCCATCTCTTTATGAAAGTAATATAGATAGCGAAGCGATAGCGTGTCAAGTTCAAGGGCCTCTCAAAATGCTACCTTTGATTATGAAACCGTTATTTGACACCTTAGGCAACGGACAGGATTTGGAGCGCCTGTTGATAATTTGTATTGGACAGCTATTCCTTATCATGTTATTAGCGTGAGTGAGAAGTGACAAAATGGAATGGTAATTTCATGGGGTGTCCTCCTTTTTGTTTTCGTTGTTTTAAAAGGAGGATTTTGTATATTTACAATTCCGGGAGGACAAGCTGAATGGTATTGAGCTTAATGAGAAGGCATGCCAAGTCTTGGCTCATCAAATTCTTGATAGGGATGATTGCAGTGGTCTTCATCTTTTACTTCGGCTACTCCTTCACTTCGAGGAGCGGAGTGAAGATCGCTTATGTGAATGGGGAACCCATCAGCGGGATGGAATATCAGAAGACTTATAGGCGACTCCTTGAGGCCCTTCAGCGGGACTATAAGAACGTCTGGAGTGAAAACCTTATCGAGGTATTTGATCTGAGAAACAGGGCCTTGGAGAACCTTATAGATGGCAAATTGGTCAGCCAGGAGGCCAGGAAGATAGGGTTGGATATCACCGATAAGGAGATCCAGAAAGAAATCCTTGCCTACCCTGCGTTCCAGTACAAGGGCCGCTTTGATGAGAGCAGGTACAGGGCGCTTTTGAGTCAAAATCGAATGAAGCCGGAAGATTTTGAAGGGAGTATAGCGCAGGAATTGCTTCAGAGGAAATTGCGACAGTTCTTGATGACCTTTTCGCCGGTGACAGAGCAAGAGGTCTTAGATCAGTATACGTTCTCCAAACAGAAAGTGAAAATCAGTTTTGTCCAATTCCTGCCAAAGAATTTTGAAAAATCGGTCGTCCTTGAGCCCAAGTCTATGGAATCGTACTTTGAGGAACACAAGGAAACGTACCGCGTGCCAGAGAAAATAAAGATAGCATACATTACCATTGATCCCGATGCATTCAAGGGAGACGTAAGCATAACCGATCGACAGGTGGAAGATTACTATGAAGACAACAGAGAGATTTTCAAACAGGAAAAGGAGGTTAGGGCTAGGCATATCTTGTTCAAGTTAGACCGGAATGCCTCGGTGGAAGAGGAGGAGAAGGTGAGAGAAAAGGCCGCTAGGGTCCTGGAAAAGGCGCGTGGGGGCGATGATTTTGCGAACCTGGCAAAGAAATACTCCGAAGGGCCGACCGCCCCCAAAGGCGGAGACCTTGGTTATTTCTCCAGTGGGCGAATGGCCAAACCCTTTGAGGAGGCCTCCTTCAAGATGAAGAAAGGGGAGATAAGCGAGCTAGTGAGGACTCGGTTCGGATATCACATCATCAAGGTGGAGGATGTCAAAGAGGCCAGGGCGATGACACTGGAAGAGGTTCACGGGGAAATTAAGAAAACACTGACCAATATGGCGAGTACGGACCTGGCCCATGAAAAGGCCTTATCACTCATAGACCAGATGCCCTATGAAGTGGATCTTAGCCAATATGCTGAAAGACATAAAGTGCCCATAAAGCAGAGTGGGTATTTCTCTTCAAATGAAGACATACCCGATATTGGAGGAGATGATAAACTCCGAAAATCCATCTTCTCCTTTGAAACGAACGATGTGAGTGAGGTGCTTGAATTCAAGGGCAAATTTCACATTATCCAGGTCGTTGACAAAAAATCCTCCCATTTGCCGGAATTGAAAGACGTGAACGAGAGAGTGAAGAAAGATTTCACTTCCCATCTCGCAACCCTAGAGGCAAAGTCGGCGGCAGAAAAATATCTCGCCGAGCTAACAGGGGGAAAGGATTGGAAGGGATTGGCCAAAGAGCGAAATTTTACCCCAAAAAAGACAGATTTTTTCACCCGTAATGATTACATCCCCAAGATCGGATACGCTCCAGATCTCCAAGAAGCAGCCTTTGGCCTCAATGAAAGTAGAAGGTATCCGGACGGGGTTTTCGAAACTGACAAAGGCGTTATTGTCATCAGATTTGAGGGGCGAAAAGGCATTGACATGGCAAAGTATGAGGAAGAGAAAGAGAATTATCGCATGTCACTGATGCGTGCAAAAAATCAGGTCATCTATGGACATTGGCTTGAGGATTTGAAAGGGCGGGCAGAAATAGAGATCGTGCACCCTGTGAGCGGTCAGTAACCAGGATACATGAAGCCATGCCTTTATTTTGAAGTCAAAAACCTGGTGCCCTGGTCCATGTCAGATATTCTTGGCCTTGCCTTTGCCAAAAGAACGACTTTTGAGTGATCTAAAGTTAAAAGTGAACTAAATTGACCTTCCCGCGAACACCTCGCCGCGCGTAGTCGTTCAGTGGAGTTAGGCAATCAGAACTGGTCTGACAGGCCGGGTTAATGATAAATGGCTATGGCAGGCGGGGCTGAAGTTGAGGTGCTCGCCTTTGGCAAGGTCTATATTTGAACTGACAATAATCTCATTCACTCTAGGTATTTTAGTCACTTTAGAACACTTTAGGCACGCCCAAAGCGGGGTCCTCGGCGCCCCGCTTGTTTACTTTTCCCGGAGCCGATAGTTCTCCCCATTGAGCGGGAGAAAATACATATTGTTTTTTTCCTCAATGTATTCAGCCAGTTGGTAATAGGCGGGCCGATCAAAGCGGGCGGGAAAGGTTCGATCTTTTACTCTGCAATAGAGGACATGACTATCTCCGATAAAAAGCGTTTCAGGAGATAGATCCTCCTGGGTATCATCACTCAAAAACAGGATAAACCGAGAATTGTTTTTATCCCCTTGCTTGAATGTGGTGCGGCGGACCACGAATGGCGTATCCTCAACCTCCACATAACACCGATCTCCACTCCAATCGATAACATATCGCCCTTGGGAATCAATTTCCATGTGTTGGTAAAAGAGTCGGATGAACTCCCGGTGGATCATTTCAACGCCCCTATGAAACCATCGCCCCTGTTTGTCGATGTATATTAGACAAGGGGGGATTTCATTTCCTGTCATGATGGGTTTTCCTTTTTCCGCCAAAACGCTTTCTTCCTCTTCGTCCCTGCCTTTTCGGGTTCAGGGGCGGAGGTTCGATATTCCTTTGCTTGAGCCAATCTCGCGCCTCTTGATGCAAATCCTTCAAGGCTGATCTAACCAATATGGCCTTATGCATCTCAACTTCTGCAAACGCGTCGCTGAGGCCTAGGCAATGGGATAATTTCCCGGCTTGTGCCGGATGTCTCGCAATATGGGCCTTAAACTGCTTAACATCTCGCCGCCGGAGGAGATGGTTAAGCCTACGGTGAAAACTGGCATGACCCTGCTCTACATCTCGTTCGTCCATGCCAAAAGCCTTGTTTTTAAAAAGGGAGTTTCACTTGTAAATGCCATACTCCAATGAAAACTCAATCATCGCCTTCACATTGGCCGCCTTTGAACCCTGCATACCCGCTCCCGTGGATAAGATGAATCCACCGTCTTTACCTGCAATATCTATTAGTTTCTTGCAATAGGCTTTCACCTCATCGGGCGTTCCCGTACACAGTACATCAAGTGGTATGTTGCCAGCGACGCACGACACAAGGCCCACGGTTTCCTTGGCCTTGGCCATGTCCGTACGATCGAACCACCAGAGGGTTTTTCCCTTGGGGATATCGGCAATGACTTCAAGGCGTTGATTGTAGCCCCCTTCGGCAAACAGCTGAGGCACAATACCTTCATCAATGAGCCCGATAATGAGCTTCCTGAGGGTAGGCCAGTAGAAGGTCTGAAACTGCTCGTCGGACATGAACCCGTCCGCTCCCTTATGAAGGGGTATAAAGGGCATAATGTGCCCATTGGCCTTACACGAGCCCACGCCTAATTTTATCATAAAGGGCGTTATTCGCTCACAGGCCTCCTTCAGTTCTTCTGGGTACCTGAACATATCTAACATAACACCCCGGGTACCCCTGAGGCTGTCGCCTATCACATCAAATGGTGCCTTCGTAAATCCACCCGAGAAAGATGGATACCCATTTCCCATGATCGACGCATTCAATCGGCCGACGGCTTCAGCCCACTTGAGCGTCTCTTCACCTGCATGCATCAGGCTCTTCAATGCAGACTGCATCTCAGTAGTTCCGAAGGGCCTGACTGCAGGCGGCACGAGGGGGATTTCGTGGACAGGTGGAAGAAGGGGTATTTTTTGGAACGATTTTAGCTCCCCAAAGATGCGAGGAAAATAAACATTCATGAAAAAACCGGTCGGGTCATCAATGAGGTCCTGGTACTCTTCGGCTTTCATGTATTCGCCTTCCACGAACTGATATTCCCGTTCTTTGGGGAGACCATGCCCTGGCCATTGATAGAGTTTGAAATCCAAGACGTCCAAAACTCGACCCGGGACAATACTTGTGGGAGGGTTGTAACCATCGGGTGTGAAATCGTGGCAGTATTTTTCCCAGGCCTGTGATAGGACGCCATAATCGTACATGGCGTCATACATGGTTGAACCGGCGTACTCGATGGGGAAAAACCCTGCTGAAGGGCATATGGGTACCCGCTGAGGTGGCTTCTTCAACTGAATGGCATCCTTTAGAAGAGTGACCCTGTCCCTGTAATCTCGCTCTGCCTCTGGGCTGGCAAATGGAATGCCTTTCCCAGAAAGCCAGGTTTCAAACTGCATCTCCTGTCTTTCTTCCGCGTCCTCAGCCACCGCTAACCATCTCTGCTTCATCTTATTCCGCCCCCGACCAAGTCTTCGCAATCCGAACAGCCGCAATGGCGTCCTCGCCGTAGGCATCGGCGTTCGCATAATCTCTGACCATCTCACTCACTTGGCCTCCTCCCACCATGATTTTGACCTCATTGCGAAGTCCTGCGTTTTCGATGGCCTCAACGGTCTCTTTCATGGATTCGAAGGCAAGTGTAAGAAGGCAACTCATACCGACAACTCGGGGTTGGAAGTCTTTGATGGCATCGACAAACTTACTGGGTGGTACATCGATACCGAGGTCAAGAACATGGAAGCCATTGACTTCCAGCATAAAAGTGACAATATCCTTCCCTATGTCGTGAATGTCTCCTTTCACCGTACCAATAAGCACCTTACCCAGAGGTTCCGAGGTGAAAGAAGCCGTTTTATCTTTCAGTTTCGGTTTCAGCATTTCCGAAATCTGTTTGAGCATTTCCCCTGCCAGTATCAGCTGTGGAAGGAAGTATTCGCCCGTTTCAAAGCGCTTCCCCACTGTTTCCATTGCTTCTGAACAGGCGCTTAAGATCTTCAAAGAATCCTCACCGCTTGCATTCAACGCTTTGGCTGTTTCAAGTGCCTCTTGCTCTTTCATTTCCACCATAGCATCAATCAATTCTTGTAACATGGTCTTCCTCCTAGGGCGTTACAGGGGTTAAGGTTGAGTTGCCCTTTTTTTTGAGATCATTTTGGCAATTTCATCCGGATCCCCGAAGTAGATGCAATGGGCTAAGCAGACATTATCCGCACACGCGGGAATAAGGCCGTTATCCACCCTTTGGTAGCAAAGATTGCACTTCTGTGCGATGCCTTTTCCCTCATCAAAATCAACAACATCATAGGGACATGCCTCAATACATAACTGGCATCCCGTGCATTGTTCGTAATCCAGAATGACGATCCCATCTTCTCTCTTTGCTATGGCCTCTTCCGGGCATGCTTCCTCGCAGGGGGGATCATCGCAATGCATACAAACATTCACTTGAAAGAGAAAATGCGGTCTGCCATCCACCTCTTTGGGGCCATCTTCAGAGACATATATGAACTTAACACCATCGGGAACATTGAACTCCTGCTTGCACGCCACCTCACAGGTCTTGCATCCCCAGCAAGATTCATGATCTATGACTAAAGCATATCTATCCATATTAGGCCTCCTTCTATTTCTCAGGATATATTTTGCAGAGAAGTGTTCTCACATGGGTGGCGCCCATGGCTGGATCACATCCCTCATAGGCATTATCGGTTAAGACATTGATATTCGATTCATCCCATCCATGCCCTGGATTCCTATCCTCCGGAAACCACCAAGCGTGTTCTGCGCTAACAATTCTTGGATCCATACCGGAGAAGAGTTTTGCCCGCTGTCTGACTTTCCCGCGGGGCGACTCGATCACGACCCAATCGCTCTCATGAATACCCTCTTTCGCGGCCGTTTCAGGGTGGATCTCCACAACAGGATCTCTATGAAGTTCCCTCAGCCAGGGCACCTGTCGATTTTCGGAGTGGAAAAAGCCTGGCAGTCTCCTTCCTGTAATGAGGATGTATGGGTATTCTTTGTAGATCTCTGGCGTACGGTAGGGGCTCTCCGGGGGTTCACGGAAATGAGGGAGAGGATCATATCCCCATTTCTCAAGTAGAGTGGAATAAAGCTCGAATTTTCCGGTGGGTGTGGAAAAACCCTTTTCTTTATATTTCTGGTATCTGATCTCCCCTCTCATATAATCCATTTTCTTGAAATCCTGCCAAGTGATCCCCGCAGGTTCCAGGATATAATCGAGGCCACCTTCAAAAGTCTCCCACCAGTATTCTCCTATACCCACCCTGTGGGCCAGGTCATTGAGCATCTCATGATCGGATCGACACTCTCCCACCCGGATCACCTTTTGTCGGGACAAGACATATCCGTGTCGAAATAAAAAATCCCCCACATAATCCATCTCAAGCCATGTGGCGGCCGGAAGGACTATATCCGCCATTTCAGCCGTGGGCGTAATGAAAAAGTCAGCGACAGCCATGAACTCCACCTTTTCAAGGGCTCTGTAAACCTCCTTTGCGTTGCCCCTTGTCGTCACCGGATTTGAGGCAAGGAAAAAAAGCATCTTCACCGGATAGGGCTTTTCCTCAATGATGGCGTCCCACACGCATTTAGGGTTCATGATGGCGAAATTACCCGCAAGTCTGAAGCGGTCCCCGCCTAATCGTTTTTTAACCTGTTCTTTAGGGAGTAGCTTATGGGCACCGAATTCACCGATATTCCTGATATTGGGCGATCGAAACAAAACCTGCCCGCCAGGGACATCGATATTTCCCGTGATGCCCATAAGGGCCATGAGAACCCTGTTGTTATCTGAAGAATTGATCTGCTGTTCAATGGCAACGCCCCATTGAATGGCAGCTGGTTTCGTGGTGGCAAACAACCTGGCCGCTTCCATGATTTTTTCTTTGGGGATCCAAGTGATCTCTTCCACTTTGTTTAACGGGTATTCATTGACACGTTTCACAAAGGGCTCCCATCCATGGACATAACCTTCCACAAATTCCTTGTCGTAGAGTTCCTCATTCACAATAACATTGAGCAGGCCAAGGGCCAGTGCAGAATCTGTCCCCGGCCTGAGCTGGAGCCATATGTCAGCACGAGATGAAATACGCGTAAGTCTCGGGTCAACGGCAATGAGTTTTGCCCCCTTATCTAGGCTTACTGAAAAGGACTCCCCCTTGTATTCATCAGGGTTGCTGATGACGATGTTATTACCCCA
>JASFIT010000049.1:0-17253 GCA_050122535.1 Desulfobacteraceae bacterium
AAAACCTCTCCTAAATCTGGCTGCCCCGGATCAAAAGCCTCCCAGCGCAAAACCTCTGGACCGCCCGTCTCATACATCCTAATGGCTTTCGCCATATGATCCTCCTCCCAATTTTCAAGCGAAACTCAAAGCCCTGTTGATCAGGGCTGCCAATAGAACAGGCCTCAGATGAGTCTTTCTTTCTCAAGGGCCTCCATGGCTGCTTGACAAGATGTGGTTATTAAGGACAAGGCCTCTGAAATACACCTGTTCATTTCAGAATACTCCGAAAGCCTCAATCTTCCCATAGCCTCCATAACCTTTTTCTCGGCCCCTACGAAATTGACCGACTTTTCTATGTTTTGCGCAATTTTGATCTCACGGGCCAGAGCCTCGAGATATGAACGCATCATTTTTTCGGCGCCTATCCGTTCATCATCTCTAAGGGTGAGCATTCTTGCCAGCAGGTCAGAGGCAATGATGAGTTCCGATTTCACCCTCTCGGAGTACTGATAAACGAGGATGGTCTTTCTCGTATCCATCTGTTAGGCTATTCCCCCATGCCAAATTAAGTCAAATTCTTATCCCCGCACTCAACTTCCCTGCCGCTTAACAGCTGGAGCAAAGAGCCCCAAAGGTGGAGGAACTTGTCAAAATATCATTAATTTATTAAAGTCGGGGTGCACTGTCAAAGGAATTGCCCTGGAGGCGTCCAGGTGTGTTAAATACTGGGAGGAGGTCTGAATGAAGGGGGGTAATGCGCCTTTTGTCGCTTTGGGGAGCAGACTGCGGGGCGTTCCAGAGGTTCTCACCCTTGGGGTGAAACCGAATTTCCATGATTACACCGTCAAAGAAAGGGAATTGATTTCAGAATCCCCTATTATCCTCTATCCTACCCTTAATTACGCCCAGTTCTTCACCACCATGGACAAGAAGATCTTTCCCAGTCTGGAGACATACCTTTATGCGGATGAGAAGATCAAACAGACCACGCTTTTTTACATGTGGGGCATACCGCATCCCCGAACGAGGATCTATTATCATCTACATCACGGGGACATCATGAAGGATTTCAGCTTCCCTTTTGTGGCAAAGCTTCCCAGGGCCTCTGCTCAAGGAAGGGGTGTCTTTAAGATCAACAACCGAGATGATCTTGAAGGTTACCTTCAACGCACCCATGTGGCCTACATCCAAGAATATCTTCCCCATGAGAGGGACCTGAGAGTTATTCTTATTAACTATGAACCCATTCTGGCCTACTGGCGGGTCTGCCCTCCTGGCAGTTTCAAAACAAATATTTTTCAGGGAGGCTCATTTGATTTTGAGGGCATCCCTTCGGAAGGTATAAAGATGGCCCAGGAATCCTCTCAAAAATGCAAATTTAATGATGTGGGCCTTGATTTCATACAGAAAAACGGGAAATGGTATCTGCTCGAGGCCAACATGAAATATGGCCGCAAGGGTTTGCAGATGAAGGGCATGGACCTTAAAGAGATTATGAGGGGGAAACTCCTCTCCGGAGAGCTGACATAGTGGCTCACCGCGAAGACGCTGAGGACGCAGAGAGAATTAGCCTTTCCCTTTCTGTTGGGAAGGCAGAAAGGGAAATATGGCGATTCCCTCATTACCATGCGCTATTTGAAGTCAGCGGATATCAATGGGTTGACTTATCTCAAAATGTCAGGGCTAGAGCCAGCAATACTATTGCATCTTAACTGAGTAATCATCTAGGAGTATGTGGAGCGAACTACCTATGTGGGCAGACTTGCGGAGCTTGTTCTTATTGCTTTTCGCCCCCTGCCCGCCATCGCTCTCGCTCAGGCGAGGCGGGCGGGTCTCAGCGGAAAGCAAAAAATAACTTGCCTATGCGCTCTTTGCGCCTCTGCGGTGGATTTCCGATGAAGAGAAAGAAGCTCAAAATATTCATCTATTCCCTAGGATCTTTGTTCTTATTTCTGATCCTTTTTCTATGTGTTCTTTACCTTCAGATATCCAGGGACGCCTCCACACGAATAGAGAGAGGGGTTATTGACCGCATCATTTTTTCTGAAAGCCCTGTCTATTATGATGATGGAGAAACACCAATCGGTGTATTTTTCGAAAAGACCCATCGCAAATACATCCATTACCCCAATATCCCAAAGACGTTTGTAAAGGCAATCATTGCGGCCGAAGACAGAAATTTCTTCAACCACTCTGGTTTCGACATGAAGGCCATGACACGGGCTATGATCGCTAATATTAAGGCCCGCAAGGTCGTTCAGGGCGGAAGCACCATTACCCAACAGACCGCCAAAAATATTTTCAAACGGCAGAGAAGGTCATACATGTCCAAGTTGAAGGAGTTGATCCAGGCGAGACTCCTCGAGAGCCAGTACAGCAAGGAAGAAATTCTTGAAATGTATATCAACCAGTTCTTCGTGACAGGCTTTGGGAGAGGTCTCAGAATTGCGGCCCAATATTTTTTTGACAAAGAGGCAGAAGACCTGGATCTTGTGGAATCCGCCTTCATCGCAGGATCCGTAAAAGGACCATTCAGGTATAACCCCTTCACCAAAAAGACAGAAGCAGAAAAGGAAAAGGCGAGGCAGTTGGCCAAATTACGGAAGAATTATGTTCTTTCGGCCATGCGAAAAATGAACTTCATTACCCAAGAGCAATATCTCGGGGCTAAGGAAGATGAAGTCCCCTTTAAAGAAGGAAAAGTAACCTACAGATTGAATGTGATTCTCAACTATATTCGTGAACAGCTTGAATCGGATTATTTCAGGGCCATACTACAGGAACAAGGCGTGGAAAATATTGCCACCTCCGGGGTTAGGATATACACCTCCATCAACAGGGAGATCCAGGAAGGGGCTTTGAGGGGCATCCGAAGACATTTGCCTCTCTTAGATGTCCAATTGTCAGGCTACAGCACCCGTCCTGCTCGAGAAGAATACGTGGACTCCGCCAAGGAAAGACTCCCAAAAGGAAAAACTGACCTTCCCTTCTTGTGCCGCATTACCCATATCAAAAGCGATAAAGAAAATCCCTCTTTAGTCGTAGCCTGGGAAAAGGGCGGAGGCATTATTGATTACGAGGGGCTCAAACCCACGGGCCAAGCATGGCTGAAGTGGAAGCTGGGTAGTGGAGAGCCATTTGACAGAGGCCGTGTCGCCCAGTTCATGAAGAACTTCAAGGTGGGGGATCTGGTGGCGGTGCAGCGCACAGAAACCCGGAAGGGAAATGGTCAGATGCGACTCGTGCTGTCCAAGTTTCCAGAGCTGGAAGGTGGGATCATTGTTCTTAAGGAAGGCATGATAAAGGCGATGGTGGGGGGCTTTTTCGACCGCTATTTTAACCGCGCTGTGGATGCCAAAAGGCAGTTGGGATCCATTTTTAAGCCTCTCATCTATACGGCTGCTTTCCAGCTCAAGTGGAATAGCTTAGACCCCCTTATTAACAGGAGGGATCTGTTTCGTTTTGAAAATACTTTCTATCTCCCAAAACCGGATCATGAACCCGAATCTCATAAGGTATCCATCACTTGGGCAGGGGTCAAATCAGAGAATTTGGCCACTGTATGGCTCCTTTACCATCTTACGGATCGGCTCAATATGAGCGAATTCCGTCATGTGGTGGAGTTGGTCGGACTGGGCAGAAAAGGGGATGAAGCATATGAGGATTACGTAATAAGGATACGTGATAAACATGGTGTTGTGGTGAATAGAGAGGCATTGATGGAAGCGGCCTTCCAAGAAGCCAAGAAAGAGATCGAATCAGATCTCATATTTATCGGACATGAAGATGCGCTCGAGAATGTGCACAGGCTTCATTTCACCGTGGACACTGCGAAATTGAATCTCAAGGACCCTCACGAGAGTCAGATTAATAGCCTAAGTTTTCAGAGGCTTCGAACCCTGAATTTCGAGATGAAGAGGCGTTTTAAAAGGGTTCAAGACCTGTTGGGACTCTACAAAAAGGATGAAAAACAGACTTGGATAGAGGAGGAGCTCCGGAAAACGTTACGCTTTTTTTATTTTGCAGAAACCGAAGAGGCTGGCTTACGGGTAATTTACGCAGACCCCATGGGTGAAATGGGCCTTGCTGAACTGACTCCTGTTACACCTGAATGGATTTTTGATAGGCCCGAACCTTTGCCGGTGGAGGGAATATGGATCAATGGTTTGATTCCTTCTGAAGGGGTTGATCTGCTGCAACTTCAGCTCCAAGAGAGCTATAAAAAATTGGTGAGCCAAAACCGTTATGATCTGGCGGTGCTTTCTAAGGTCAGAGACTTTAGGACACTTGTAAACTTGATGTATGTGACTCACCTCTCCAAGGAAATGGGAATTTCCACAAGGCTTGACCCGGTCCTCTCTTTCCCTCTTGGTGCAAACTCCATAAGCATTATTGAGTCGGCCTTGGCTTATCACACGATAATGACAGGGCTTCTTTACCCCGTCTCAGATGGTTTGAAGCCGGGCTCCGTACCCGTCATCACTAAGATCGTGGACCGGGAGGCTGAAACCATATGGGAATACAGACCTCAACCAAAAAGGATACTTACAAGCCGGGTTTCGGGCCTGGTTTCTGAAATCCTTCACCAAGTCATTGAAAATGGAACAGGGCAAAGGGCCAAGGATGCTATTCGCCTATCTGTTGAAATCGACAATGAAGAGCTTGACATCCCCATTCCTTCTTTCGGGAAGACGGGCACGGCTGATCGATTTACCAACTCCAGTTTCGTCGGGTTTATCCCTGGACTCCAAAAGGATCCGAATCAACTTGATAATCAGAAAGGATATGTCATTGCAAGTTATGTGGGATACGATGACAATCGTCCTATGAAAGGTAAGAACGTGACCATTTACGGCGCCTCAGGCGCGCTTCCCCTCTGGATCGAAACAGCCAACACAATTATCAACAGCAATACGTTCAAAAAAGATATCCAGGCGGCTGACCTTGCCTTTGATATCCAGTCAGTTCCCTTTAGGATCAATGATGAACTCAATCCCGTGTTGATTTCATCCACCACAGGACTCCCTTCCAGGGAACAGGATCCAGAGATTATGGAGAGTAATCTACGAATACTCTCTGACGTGGATACAAAAGAGGGTATAATAAGCCTAAAAAGGGTATTTGAACCCATATCAGGAGCAGATTATGAGGAAGTGCCTGAGATTTAGATTGACGATTCTCCCCTTAGTCCTATTATCTCTTGCCCTAGGCTGTCTGCCTGAGACGAAGAGGGTGGAAATGGGCCCAAAGACTGTGGTCAAACGGCCTCCTCCTCTGTCCGTTGAAGCACTTGATAAAAAAATTGCCTATCTCACAACCAAGTTGGATGAGCAGGAACTGGATCGTGAAGAGAAGGCCGTTGCCTCAGATTTGTTGACCACCTACAAAACAGTCAGGGCATACCTCAAAGACCAAGCCCCGGAATATGATGAAAGCAGGATCATTCAACTGCTTTTTGAAAACTTGGGTCGGCTTGAGCAAGAATATTTTCTAAGAGAGAAATTTGAAGGTCCTGACTATTCCAAAGCGCTCTCTTCATTCTCTGGGAGGAGAAAAAAGATCGTAGATGAGTATCTGGCCGGGGATTACCAGGGCGTGATCAATGATTGCGTTGATTTGGAAGCCACTTTCGGTCCCGATTCTCTAACACCGGAAATAGGTCTCCTTTTCGCCGTTGCCCTGGCTAAAAAGGGCATGCTAAGCGAAGCCCTAATCATCAGCGAGAAGATCATCCATGAACTTGAAGGGAAGCCCGACCTGATCCATCTCAGGGCGAGTATCATCCAATGGCAGTTAGATCTGGGCAATCGCGAGAAGGCCCTGCAGATTTATGAGAAAATGATGGATGATCTGGATGAGAGGGAGGAGCTATTAGCGAAATCCAAGCTAATGGTCATGGAAGAACGAAGGGGAGTATCCCGTCAGAAAGTTCCTTCAGCGGCTTATGCCGGCGGATTAAGACAGTTTGCCAAAATAGATTCCACGGAAGAACTCCTTAAGGCGGTGGACGAACTGGTACAAAGACATGAATTTGCCGAGGCCAAACTCCTGTTGATAAAACATAGGATAAGAACCGAGGAGGGACCTGAACTGGAAATCATTGACCAGGCCCTGAAAACCGTTGATCTGGCCGAAGAAAGATATCTGCAAGAGAAGAGTGCCAGACTCTCTTACGAAAAAGAGACCTTGAAACTGGCCAGAAAACTTATCGAGGAGGAGAATTTTCAAGAGGCCTTAACAAAGCTTGAGACCCTCAGTGATGCACAAAAAATGACTCCAGAAACGAAGGAGCTGAAACGTGTTGCTACAGAGAAACTGATAAAGCGGGAGAGAAACAAGGCGGCCAAGTATTTTTTGATGGCCCGAAAGACGCCGGATCCCGCAAAAAAAGAGGAACTCCTGCTCTCGTCTTATGACATACTCAAAACCCTGATTGAACAGTATCCTTCATCCCCCATGATAGAGAAGCTGAATGACAATTTAAGGACTGTGAGGGAGGAGCTGACCAAACTGGGAAAAGACCCAGAATCCTGATTTTAGGTTTCGACCAGTGTTATTAAAGCTTTTCCTTGCATTCACCATTATCCCATTTATTGAGATTTATCTTCTCATTAAAATGGGTTCCTATTTGGGGGCCTTCAACACGGTCGCGATCGTGATTTTGACCGCTTTCTTGGGGGCCCTTCTCGCCCGTTATCAAGGCTTCCAAACTATGCTCAGGGTCAGAGAGAGCCTGGAACGGGGAGAGATGCCTGCTGAGGAATTGCTGGATGCCCTGTTGATTCTGCTAGCAGGCATCGTGCTTCTGACCCCAGGCTTCCTTACCGATCTGGCCGGACTAATGATTCTGATTCCTAAAACACGGTTGATGTTTAAGCGATGGCTCCGAAAGAAATTTGACGCATGGAGCAGCCAAAAACGAATTGATGTGACGTTTTATGACTAGTCGCCCAGAATGATCCAAAGTTATGGAAAAACGCCTCACTACTGTAGAAGTTATCGGCCTCGGTCAGGCCTGCATCGATTATCTTGGAAGGGTCACAGAGTATCCCGAAGAGGATGGCAAGGTGGAATTGATGGATCTTCATATTCAATGTGGGGGTCCGGCTTCCACGGCCCTCGTAACCCTATCCCGCTTGGGGATACGAACATCCTTTTTGGGATCCATTTCTGATGATGCTTTTGGCATCGAAATAGTAAGAGGACTCAAAGATGAAAATGTTGACCACACCTTTCTAAAGACTACGCCTGGATATACCTCTCAATTTGCCTTTATCGCCATCAATAAAGAGGATGGAAGACGCACCATCTTTTGGACCCGGGGTAGCGTTCCACACCTGAAGTCAACCGACGTGGACCTGAGTCCATTCTCAGGGGCCCGCATTCTTCACACAGATGGCTTGATGGTTGAAGCCTCCATCGAAGGGGCGAGACAGGCAAAGGAAATGGGGCTTAGGGTCGTTATGGATGCGGGCACCTTGAGAGAAGGCTACCGGGAGCTCATATCCATGGTGGACATTCTAATCGCATCGGAGCGGTTTGGCTCTGCTCTGGTGGGCGGTGACAAAACTGTTGATAAGGCCCTTGAAGCCCTCAGTCATTGGGGGCCCAAAGAGGTGGTGATCACACTTGGTCCAAAAGGGAGTATTGGATGGAGCGGTGGGGAAATGGTATCACAGAAAGCCTTTTCCGTTGATGCTGTAGACACCACAGGGGCGGGCGATGTCTATCATGGTGCGTATATATATGGTCTTTTGAAGGGGTTGAATATGGCTGAATGCATGCGTTTTGCTTCTGCCGCTTCTGCCCTAAAATGCTTGGAAATAGGAGGACGCAAGGGGATCCCTACCGTCGAAAAAACACTGAGTTTCATGAAGAACCTCTAGCGCACCCAATCGCATTCCCACCACTTCCCCACGAACCATTCTGTAGAGTAGAGTGCCGAGAAATGCTTTGACAGACCTTTACAACTTCATTTTCGAGATTAATTTAGGATATGTGCTGAGAGATGTGCCCAGGTGATAATAACGGCATCAAGGGAAGCCGTTTAATAGCCTTGTTGGAAAGTTAACGACCAGCCTAACCATTTAACCCTTAGCTTGTTACGCCTTCAACCTATCAACAAATTTGTTAGCCTTAAGGCCCGCAGATTCTCACTTGGTCTGCGGGTCTTTTAATAACCCTCCGCGCTTGATAGCATCCCGGCCAAACCTTTCCTTGATGGTATCCATAGCCCTTTCCACATTTTTCCAGGATTTGTCACTAAGCTTCGTCTTCCCGAAAAGACTTAACTGCTTTGGGATGTCTTCCACGGGCACTAGATTTGATAGTCCAATTCCGATTAGTCTGAATTCTGTGGGCGTCTTGACCTGTCCCAAAAGCTTTAGCCCCTGTTCATAAATGGTATTCGTGGAATTGGTGGCCTCCTCGATGGTTACGCTCCTTGTCATCTGCGCAAAGTCAGCCCGCTTTAGCTTCAGAGTGACCGTCGTCCCCCTTAACCCCTTCTCCCGCGCCCTTTTCCCCACCATTTCAGACCGCATCAAAAGCTGCTTTTTCAAAATCTCCTTGTCATTTGTATTCACGGAGAGCGTCTTCTCACTGCTAATGGACTTGGATGCCATATGGGGAACAACCGGTGCCTCATCAATTCCCCTGGATAGCCTGAACAACCTTTCTCCAAATTTCCCTGTTTCTTTCAAAAGCTCACGCTCCGAGAGCTTTTGAACATCGCCAAGCGTTAGGACCCTCATCCTGTGAAGCCTTTGAACGGTTTTCTTCCCTACCCCTGGGACCTTCTCAATGGGGAGCTTTTCAATAAATTGCGGGACTTTCTCAGGGGGAATGATGGTCAAACCATCCGGTTTATCCAGATCCGATGCCACCTTGGCCAGGAATTTGTTGGGGGCGATCCCTATGGAACAGGTCAGAGTTGTTGTTTCTCTAATGCCGCGCTTTATCTCTAAACCGATATCCTTTGGCTGACCTAACAACTTGTCTACGCCTGAGATATCCATATAGGCTTCATCAATGGACACTTGCTCCACCAAAGGAGAGAAGCGTTTCAAAATCTCCATCACCTGCCTTGACGCTTCCTGGTAACGGCTCATCCTCACCGGTAGAAAAACCCCATCCGGACACCTCTGTTTGGCCTTGAAAATGGGCATTGCTGAGCGGACTCCAAATTTCCTGGCTTCATAGCTTGCAGCCGAAACGACGCCCCTACGGGATGTGCCGCCCACAATGACAGGCCTCCCCTTGAGCATTGGATTGTCCATTTGCTCTACTGACGCGTAGAAGGCATCCATGTCAATGTGGAGAATGACCCGATTCATGACAGTTCCATCCACGGTACTCCTTATCCTCCACCTGGGCCTATCTCACCTTAAGCTGGCCGGCTACGGAGGCTGAAACAGACTTCTCTTTTTTCAGCACTCATCTCTTTCTGATCCACCCAAGGATGTGATGCTTTCTGGCAAGATAGGCGTAAAAGGCCACATAAAGAATCACAAAGATTATCTCACAGACACGGATGTAAAGCTCGGGTAAGTCAGGATAGACAAGGCGCTCTAAATAAGTGGCTATAAAGGGTTCGCCGTAGGCGGATTTCACATCATAAAAGCGCCGCAGATAATTTTCCAGATAGGTCAACGGGCAGTACCAGCGGAAAAGATTAAGGATGAGAGAAAAGAAAAGTCCTCCTAGATGAACGATGGCAACCTTTGGCCATTTTAAGGCAAAGAAGACCCCAAATATGAGGAACAAAATCCAGACAAAATGCAAGAAAATGGTGAAGTGGGCTAAAATTTCGTAAATCATTCAAGACCGCTCCGGGAAAGCAATTCTTTAACATGCCCTAGGCATTTCGCTATCTCAGAGGGAATGAGTTCCAGAGTGATGGTACGGTTATAATCCATTGCCTTGAGTTTCCTAAAGACTTTCTCAAAATCCACAATCCCCTCTCCTGGGAGCATGTGGAGATCATCTCGGTATGAGTCTCCTCCCCTGTTGTCGTGGAGATGAACATGTTTTATCCTTTCAGGAAATCGCTCTATGAACGCATAGCTGGTATTCACCTCTGTAAGGAGCTGAGCGTGTCCCACGTCAAGCGTCAGGTTCAGTCGTGGTAGATCGGTGAATGGGGCTACCATATGGGATGCCGTCTCGCTCAAGTTCTCCACACAGACAGTGATCTCAAGATCTGATGCATTTTTGATGATATGCCTGAGCAAACCAATTTTAAAGGTGATCACCTCCTCTTTCACAAAGCGAGGATCGAACCAGAGATGAAGGGTCAGAAGGGACATATCCAGCGCTTTCATCAAAGGCAGGATCTCAAGAATCTTCGGGAGATAAACCTCCTCCAGGCTCCTCATGTCATTGGGATCCCCTTCCCTGGGTCCGTGACAAACGTAATAGATGGCGAGTCTGTTCTTTAAGTCCTTATACTCATTGAGCAGATCGGAGAATTTCGGCGGATTCGTGATGGGAATTTCGGCAAATTGAAGACCGAGATTGTTGAGACGTTTTACATCCCCAGCACTCCTGGCCGTACCTCCTAAATGTATGCTTGATTTGTCATTAGGCATTGGTCATTGGCAAGTGATTTTAAGTGCCTAAAGTGATCTAAAGTGCCTAAAGTTAATGAACTATTAAAAGAGTCCAAAATTTTCTCTATCCTTAACTTAGCTCACTTTAGGCACTACTAGTATTTAAACATCCCATTCTCATAGATAACCACTTTCTCTGCAGACCTTAGGTGTGCGGTTACTCTCTTCTGTTCTGTGTTCACCAGATCCCAATGAAGAGCAGAGTCATTAAATCCAAGCTTTTTCTTCCTCTCTTTTGTCAGTCTGGAAGGATCTCCGGCATAGGTGTTCGAATAGGATGCGCCCAGGGCTAAATGACAGTTTCCATAACGGCCTCCATAGTTCTCGTCGTACAGGGTGTTGGCCATGAACTTATCAATGTTGGAGAACCGCCTATCCGTCAGGGAGAATTCTCCCACCCTCTTGGCGCCAGGATCCATGGACAACTGTTTAACAACAAAATCTTTCCCTTTTTTGGCTGAGATCCTCTCCGCGTTGCCCTTTCTGAATTCAATGCGCACACCTTCCACATAATTTCCGCTTCGAAACGAGGGTTGATTTGCGAAGTAGACCCCCTCTGTCCCCCTCCAGTCTGGCGAGAGAAAGATTTCGAAACTTGGGATATTATGCCCTGATAGACCTATCCACTTCCTATTCTTCCCTGGGGTAATCTTCAGATCCACACTTTTTGACTCCACGTGATAGTACTCCACGTCTATGCTATTCACCCATTTCTTGATGGCCATCGCATTCCTGTAAACGGTCTTCCATTCCTTGACTGGATCCCGTTTGTGCAGATAACAGGCCTTAATAACCTGTGCGGTATACTGCCTCATGGAAAGCCCGGCATGTTTTGCCAGCGCAGGAGTTGGGACCATACAGAGGCTCCAGCCAAATCTCCCCTGTTCATCGCGTTTATCCAGGATGTCCCGCAAGGGTTTCCTTGCAACTGCCGCTTTCCCTATTCTCTTCGGATCTATATGGCTCAAATGTGTGAGAGATCCCGGCCCATAAAGATAGACACTTCCGTTTAGATGTTTGAAGAGCTCTTTTTCACCCGGCGTCAGGAAAACAAGTTGCCTGTTATTTGCCTTTTCAAAAAAACTGTGCTCCATGCTCCATGTCAATCCCATGCGCGGAATGGGATTCATGCCCATATCAAGGAGCTTTGCCTGAAGGACCTCAGCCAGCCTGATCGCTGCCAGATCATATCGAATCAGTATCACATCATTTTTCTTGAAATTCTCTTTCCGGGCAGTCTTTAATGCCCAAATCAGAACATCACAATACTTCGCCGTCTGCTTTTCTGTGAGCGACATGTGAAATCCCCCCTCAACCCAGCGCTGGTTTGCTGACGATCTCTTTGACCTTCAGATCGAAAAAGTTGAAGCTATTGGCCGGTCGGAGCACCAAGGCAGTATCGGCCCCTCTCGCCGTTCCCCCCACAGATATCACATCTTCATCGGTCCGAATTAGGCCCGCATCAGCAGCCATCATGCTCAATTCGATAGCCACTTTGGTTCCCTGACCGAATGTTCTCAAGGTATAGGCAACAATTTCATCCACTTGATAGGTGGAGAGCTTGTTTCTGACCGCACGCCCAATGCCTCCAAAGGCATGCTGGCAGGTGAGAACAGTGACCCCTTGAGATTCCAGTTCCTGGCGGACATCCTCTGGCAGTTCCTGGTGGTTGGGTTCTCTGAAGCCAGTCACATGGCTGACCGCGACGATCTTCAGATCAGGATCAAGGATCTCCCTGGCCTTTAAGGCCGTCCGTCCACTGCAAGTTGCGACCACCACCTTTCTTATCCCCAGCTCATTTGCCCGCCGTGAAACGGCCTCAAGAACCCCTTCTGTGTTCTTTGGTCCAGGTTTTTTGAAATACCGGCATGTCACATCATTGTATTCTGACATTTGGTTCATCACACCTCCTTCGTTTGAAGATTAACCACAGAGGCACTGAGAGCACTGAGAATTATCTTCTTTTGCCCGATCGGGAGACCCGCCCGCCTTGCCTGAGCGGCTCGCGATGGCGGGCAGGCGGCGATCGGGCAAAAAAAGCTCAGCCCTTCGGGCAGGTAAAGAACCTCCTAATGGGCACATCTTTTTGCATTTGTTATAGATCTGCTTGCCGCCGACCTCTCCACTACAGTGGCTTCCCCAAGGAGGCCAGAAGGCAGAGATTTCTTTTCATTGGGCGGTATCCTTGCCTTGCCATAGCTTGAGCGACGGCAGGTCCCGCCCATTGAAAATATCATCCTCTCTGTCCTCTGTTTCTCTGTGGTGAGATCACTATGTTTCTTCACTCTTCCTCCCTCTCTTTCAGGGAGTTTCCTTCTGTGTCTTGGAAGTCCTCCAGAAGCTCAATGTGACGGTTTTCCTCTGCGATGATCTCATTGAGCTTCTCTGAAGTTTCCGTATCCTCAATAAATGATCCGATCATCTCATAAAAAAGAATACTGTCTTTCTCAAATTCGATGGCGAGTTGAATATAGGCTTCCACGCTATCTATTTTGGACAGATCTGCCTCTTTTAGAGAAAAACTCTGATCCCCCAAGATACTCTGCAGGATAGAGCTCCCCATCTCCTCTAACGCAAGGGCATCCCCTTCTGTATGCAGCTTTTCTTTCCGTTCGGAAAACCAACTCTGATGTTTCTCCTCCTGTTCTGCCAACCATTCAAGCATGGACCGAAGGGAAGGATTAGCGATCTGCTTCATTGCATCCCGATAATACTGCTCTCCATTTTTCTCTATCTGAATGGCCAAGTCAAAAATCTCCCTCATGGAAAACATGGTCAAATCTCCTTTTCCGGCAATAACTCTGCAATGCAGAATCACACGTAAAACCTCAATACCTACACCAAGAATCACCTTAATACATTTTTCATAAAATGAATAGGCCTGACAGTGGGGGCGCTCATAAGTGGGGAATGGATTGACAATACAAAGTTACAGTTTATTTTTTCTAATAAGAAATCCTTTTTCAGCAACTTGCCATTAAGAACATCCGGAGTTCTAAAAAATGTTAAGAAAAATGGTCGTTGGTCTTTATCAGGCCAACTGTTACATTGTGGGATGTGACAAAACAAGTGAGGGATTGGTCATTGATCCTGGCGACCAAGTACTCCAAATTGTAGAAGAGATATCGCGTAACGGATTGAAAATCCTACAGATCCTCATCACGCATGGCCATTCTGATCATATTGGGGCTGCGAAAGAACTTAGGGATGTTACCAAAGCGCCTGTTCTCATTCATTCCCTCGACGCCCCTGCCCTAAATTTCCCACCGGACGGTCATCTCCATGATGGTCAAAAAATAGAGGTAGGCCGCTACTCGATTTCGGCTATCCACACCCCTGGTCACTCCCCGGGCGGAATGTGCTTTTATGCACCCGGTGTCGTTTTTACGGGTGACACACTCTTTGCGGGTTCAATAGGACGGACCGACTTCAGAGGAGGAAACCATCAGCAACTCATTGAGGGTGTCATCAAGAAGATCTTTCCCCTGGGAGACGAGATACGGGTCTACCCTGGTCACGGCCCAGCAACGACCATTGGCCGAGAACGTCTCACCAACCCTTTTTTTCGAATGAGCCAGGCTTATTGAGCCTGCCTATTCACGCCCTAAGTGAACAAAGAAACCTCGGCCCATAGAGACTGTCCCGCAATACATTTGAACTGTTATTGCAAATGAGTCCGACTGGAAGCGAGACGAGATCAGGAATCTAGAGAAATGTTCTTCTTTTGCTTGAGAACCCTCGGTCAAAAGTGTAAAACAACCGCCAACAGAGAGATGGGAGGTCTTCATGGATTCTTTTGTCGCCAAAGGGGTTGGGCTCATACGCGAGTCGGAAAAGATTTTAGTTTTTACTGGGGCTGGGCTGAGTACAGAATCTGGGATACCTGATTTCCGGAGTCCAGGAGGGATATGGGAAAGATATGACCCTTCGGACTTCTACTTTCAGAAGATTGTCTCGGATGAAAAGACCAGGGAGAAATACTGGAAAATGAGTTCAGAGTTTTACCAGATGATGAAAGATGCGGTCCCCAACCGGGCCCATCTGGCCATTGAAGCCTTGGAGCAGACAGGAAAACTGCTCGCCATTGTGACCCAGAACGTTGACCGGTTACACCATAAGGCGGGGAATTCACCGGATAAGATCATTGAGATTCACGGCACCACCTTTTCTGTCTCCTGTTTGAGTTGCAAAAAGGTCTATGACAGGGATGAGATTGAAGAACGCCTTGGATCGGGTGTTAAAGTCCCCTATTGCGACGATTGTTCTGGCATTCTCAAGCCGGATACAATCTCTTTTGGCCAGGCCATGCCTGAGGACAAAATGGCGCAGTCCCTCATGCATGCACGGAATTGTGATCTCTGCATCGTGTTGGGCTCATCGCTGGTCGTCTATCCAGCGGCATCGGTCCCTATTCAAGCCGTTGAAACGGGTGCAAAATTGATGATCATTAATCGGGATGTGACACCCCTTGACCCCCATGCGGCCCTTTCAATCCATGATTCGGTGGCCAAGACCCTGGGGCAAATCATGGAAAAGCTTCGGCATTGATCGGGCATGGCCCGCCTTTCCCCTCTTCCAAGCCCATTTCATCTTTTCTCTTGAAACATTTTTCCATTATATTTATATATTTATGTCTTGGCTGAAGATCAGTATCTAAGGAGGAAACCATGCTCAGGATCGCTTTTGTGGGGTGGAGGGGAATGGTGGGTTCCGTTCTTATGGAACGGATGCTCACAGAGCAGAATTTTGGAGACTATGAACCGACCTTTTTCACCACCTCCAACGTGGGCGGTAAAGGACCTGATATCGGTCTGGACATCCCCCTTTTACAAGACGCCTTTGACGTCCAGCTTCTCTCTGAACAGGACATTGTAGTCACCTGCCAGGGAGGTGACTTTACAAAGAAGGTATATCCTGAATTACGCAAGAAGGGTTGGACGGGCTACTGGATAGACTCTGCATCCGCTCTCAGGATGGAGGATGACAGCATTATTGTGCTTGATCCGGTGAACCGCTCTGTGATCGATTCTGGGCTTTCCTCAGGGATAAAGACCTTCATAGGGGGCAATTGCACTGTAAGTCTCATGCTTTTGGCCCTCTCAGGGCTCTTTGCCGATGACCACATAGAATGGATATCCTCTATGACCTACCAAGCGGCCTCGGGCGCGGGGGCGAAGAATATGATTGAGCTGATTGCCCAAATGTCCGTCCTTGGTGACGCGGCAAAAGAGTCACTCGGTGATCCAGCATCCACGGCCATCCAGGTAGATGCCATCATAACGAAAGAACTCCGTAGCACGTCGCTACCCATGGATAATTTTGGGGTGCCTCTGGCCGCCAGCCTGATTCCCTGGATCGATTCGGCCATGGAATCTGGGCAAACCAAGGAGGAGTGGAAGGGGTTTGTGGAATCAAATAAGATCCTGCAGCCAAAGAAACCCATCCCCGTGGATGGCCTATGCGTTCGGGTAGGTGCGATGCGTTGTCACAGCCAGGGGTTTACCATCAAACTTGCAAAAGATATCCCCCTGGACGAGATTTCTGAGATGCTTGAAAAGGGTAACGAGTGGGTTAAGCTTGTACCCAATGATAAGGAATCGACCATTGAGAATCTGACACCCGCAGCCGTGAGCGGAACACTCACCATTCCCGTGGGTAGAATTCGAAAGATGCTATTTGGCCCGGAGTATATGGCTGCATTTTCGTGCGGAGACCAGCTCCTGTGGGGTGCTGCTGAGCCCATTCGTAGAATCTTGAATATAATCATTGAACACCTATCTTGACCCTCCGTGCAGATCAGGCTCCGTTGGGTTAGGTGCCTCTCGGGAACAGAGATCACATTATTGAAACCCAGAAGTTATATTCTGTAACCTGGGTTAATCCGGTTGACACGGTCTGTTTCGCTGTTTAAGATTCTTTTAAAATATCAATCGTAGCCTTGAGGAAGTGGATAGCTCACTGGTGGGGCTCCCGGACTTCAAATCCGGTGTGCCGGGCTAAAACCCTGGCAGGTGGGTTCGATTCCCATGCACTTCCGCCAACAGGAACCAATGAAGCCCTTTAAGATTAACCACTTACAGGGCTTCATTTTTTCATGTCTGGGTATGAATACCGATATAGTGGCGGTAATGGGACAACGCGCTTTCCGCCCGTATCTCGTCCTGTCCATTCAAAGGGATACCAGGTACGGTGCGACCGTCCTTGCTTGTCTGCTTCTGGCCCTTCCCAACAGTCCATAGACCATGTCATTCCAGTGGCTGTATCCAAAAGAACGGATTGGGTGCTATCATTAAAGCCTTCATCATGTTGACAACCATATGTGACGGTCACAATTTGAAAACGTCCCACCTGAAGCTTCTGCCTTTCTTCGGCCGAAACACGCCCAATTAAAACCATGGCCAAAGAGACAGTTGCCAAAATTGCAAACACTTCTTTCATTCATTCACCTCCTATTCTTTTTATGGGCTTTCATAGTGCCTATGAGGCTTTCCGCTCTCAGCGCGTTCAGGGAAATCTTCTGTTTCTTTCTTATACGCTCCTTTTCTGTTTTTTCCACCAGCGCTTCATTAAGCCCTTCTGACTTCTAGGTTTCCCGGAATTGTGTGAATTAATGGACACTCTGATTGTCCTTTTGTGTTCAAAAAACCACAGTTTTTCATGA
>JASFIT010000050.1:0-17172 GCA_050122535.1 Desulfobacteraceae bacterium
AAATCGCATATTGCCCTTGGTGAAGAGACAGCAACTCCATGCTGAAACCCTGGGTTTTGTTCATCCTGAGTCTGGGAAATATTGTGAATTCAAAGCACCCCTGCCTGATGACATGAACAGTATCCTAAAAGCTTTGAGGCAAATGGATCTTTAGTGCAACAGGGATCTGAATTCACGCTTTAATTTGGCTATTAAGACTGAAATGTGTGGGTTATGCCGCATTCCTGATCACCAGCAAGGTATTAGATGTAAGGCGCCGAGGAGCGACGACTGAGGCGTATGGAATAATACGCCGCTAGCCTGCACCCGCGAAGCCTGCACCCGCGAAGGCAGGTGGCGGGGGGGGAGGAGCGATTGAAGGCAACGCGGCCCTTCGGCTTTGCTCAGGGCCATGAGCCTGTCGAATGGCAGATGATACCTTGATGGCGGATCAGGAGGGATAAAAAGGCTTGACAAGAGGTAATATTCGCTTATATCCTTTACAGGTTAGACATCTTCCTGCCCCTTAGAGCATTTCGGTATAGACCGGATACCATGATCAACTCCAAAGTTAATCTGCTGCGCTATCATATTTAATTCATCTAAAAGGGTTTGCAAGGTTGATCTGAATGTCTCCCCAGGGAGTATACCGAAAATCTTATGACTTCCCTCAATCCCGAGAGGTGCCTAAGCTCTGGAGCGGGATCAACTGCATGAAATGGCGAAATGCATTCCTCTCAAGCCGTAGAGGCTGGCGGTCCTATCCCCTCGACGAGTTGGGGTTAATCTTGTGAAGGATAGAGTCCACTGCGGGAGTATGAGTTGGAACCTTGAAAGAATACCCCTAGGTGCTCTGGTATGTAGACCTTATGGTTTTGTCCTCATGCGAGGATAAGTCGGGTATTTTTCTACTATGTTAATAAGAATGGAGATTGGATTATGAATCTGGTGGAACTCAAAAAAATGAAAATAAGCGAACTGACCACCATGGCCAAAGACTTTAGCATCGAGGGGGCTACAGGCATGCCCAAGCAGGAGCTCATATTTTCGCTACTCCAGGCCCACTCTGATCAAAACGGCCTCATATACGGTGAGGGCGTCTTGGAAATCCTGCCCGATGGATTCGGCTTTCTTAGGGCCACGGATTCCAATTACCTCCCAGGTCCCGATGATATCTACATATCCCCGTCGCAAATTCGGCGTTTCAACCTAAGGACCGGTGATACCATTTCTGGTCAGATTCGACCGCCTAAAGACACGGAGAGATATTTTGCCCTTCTGAAAGTGGAACAGGTGAACCATGAGGATCCCGAAATCTCTCGTGAGAAGATCCTATTCGATAACCTAACCCCCCTCTACCCTGATGAAAGGGTCGACCTGGAGACCGCTTCGGACAATTATTCATCCAGGATTATGGACCTGATGACCCCTTTGGGCAAAGGTCAACGTGGACTCATCGTCGCCCCGCCAAGGACGGGGAAGACCATGTTGCTCCAGAACATTGCGAACAGTGTCACGGCCAATGATCCGAGTATTCACAAAATAGTCCTCCTCATAGATGAGAGGCCAGAAGAGGTCACCGACATGCAACGATCTGTAGAGGCTGAGGTGATCAGTTCCACCTTTGATGAGCAGCCTCAGAGGCACGTGCAGGTGGCAGAGATGGTCATTGAGAAATCAAAAAGGCTGGTAGAACACAAGCGGGATGTCCTTATCCTTCTCGACAGCATTACGAGATTGGCCAGAGCCTATAATGCGGTCGTACCGCCAAGCGGCAAAATCCTCTCAGGCGGCCTTGACTCCAATGCCCTGCATAAACCTAAACGCTTTTTTGGGGCAGCCAGAAACATTGAGGAAGGGGGGAGCCTTACCATTATTGCCACCGCTCTGGTTGATACGGGGAGCAGGATGGATGAAGTGATTTTTGAGGAATTCAAGGGAACCGGAAACATGGAGATTCACCTGGACAGGAAGCTGACCGATAGGCGCGTGTTTCCATCCATGGATATCAATCGGTCCGGGACGAGAAAAGAGGAACTCCTTGTGCCTGAAGGGGTGTTGAATCGTATCTGGATACTCCGAAAGCTCCTGGCCCCCTTGACTCCCGTTGATAGCATGGAGTTTTTGCTGGACAAAATTAAAGGAACAAAGAATAATAAAGCTTTTTTGGAATCTATGAGTGAATAAAATTGTTTCGCAGATAGAAGTGCTGAAAGCGATTTTATGGGGGAGGAGAAATGAAAAAGGGAATCCATCCGGAATATCATAAAGCCATTGTCCACTGTGCCTGTGGTCATGAATTTGAGACAGGTTCCACCCTGAAAGAGATAAAGGTCGAGATCTGTTCCAAGTGTCATCCGTTTTTTACAGGAAAACAGAAATTGGTGGATTCGGCTGGCAAGGTGGAACGTTTCAGACGTAAATATGCAAAATTTAACAAAGGTCAGGCATCAACTGGTCAGAGTAAAAGCGCAGAAGATTAGCATCTGAATACCCAAAACCTAAAGAAGTCCCACTCCATAAGCTCCCCTCGGCGTTTCCCCTGAAAGACACAGTCCCTGAGCGGATCAAAATAGCAATCCAAATAGCCTACGATTGCCTTCGACGGCAAGGGATTACGCCTGGGCATGGTCAGAGGAGTTGCCTATCAGAGGATCGACCGACGAGATGATCTGATTTGCCCTGGATAGGGGCGCGCTCATCAGAGGAAAAGTCCAAAGGTTATATGCTCATGTTTGCCAAAGTTGAGGAGATCGAGAAACGTTTCGACGAGTTGGAGAATGAACTGGCTCGTCCTGAAATCATCCGGGATCAAAAAACCTACCAGAGGTATCTAAAAGAACACAGTCGCTTATCTTCTATCGTGCATACGTATAGGAGTTATAGGACGGTAAAGGATGAAATCGAAAACAATCGTCCTCTCATGAGTGACCCTGATCCGGAAATGAGAAAGCTGGCCCGAGAAGAGAATGATACACTCAAGTCGAATCTTTCCGAATTGGAGAAGGAGCTCAAATTGCTGCTCCTTCCACAGGATCCAAATGATGAGAAAAACGTTATCCTGGAAATAAGGGCTGGCACAGGTGGGGAAGAGGCGGCTCTTTTTGGGGCAGATCTTTTTAGGGCTTATACAAGATATGCCGAGCTAAAAGGATGGAAAACGGAAATCCTTAGCCAAAACATTACGGGCAAGGGTGGATTCAAGGAGGTGATTCTCCTTGTAGAGGGTCAAAAGGTTTACAGCCGTCTCAAGCATGAGAGTGGTGTGCACCGCGTGCAGAGGGTCCCTGAAACTGAAGCACAAGGTCGGATACACACATCTGCAGTTACGGTTGCCGTGCTTCCTGAAGCGGAGGAGGTGGATGTGGAGATTGACCAGGAGGATCTCCGTATCGATGTCTTCCGGGCATCTGGACATGGAGGCCAGCATGTGAATGTGACCGATTCTGCGGTTCGAATCACGCATCTGCCCACCGGCCTTGTCGTGAGCTGCCAGGACGAGAAATCACAGCACAAGAACAAGGCAAAGGCCATGAAGGTCCTCAGATCCAGACTCCTGGACATGCAACTGGCTGAACAACAATCAAAAATCTCAGAAGAACGCAGGAGCATGGTCGGTTCAGGAGACAGAAGCGAAAAGATAAGGACCTATAATTTTCCTCAAAGCAGGGTGACAGATCACCGAATCGGTAAAACCTTGCATAGACTTGAAGATATCTTGCAGGGGCGGCTGGACATGTTCATTGACCCGCTAATCACCCATTTCCAGGCCGAGGCCCTAAAGGGGGAAAAATCTTTCCAAAATGATCACAATCAGTGACGGGATGGCTTAAAGGCCTGATAAGCCGTCGCTATTGTAGAATTGGACTGCCGTGCTTCAGAAATCCTGGACTATAAGAGAACTCCTGAAGGTCACAACAGAATATCTGGAAAAGAAGGAGATTGAGAGCCCTCGACTGAGTGCCGAAATTCTCTTAGCCCATCAATTAAACATCGACCGCGTAAAACTATACCTTAACTTTGATCAACCTCTTCATGAGAAGGAAGTCGCAGGATATCGCTCACTCATCAAAAGGCGGCTCAACAGAGAACCCCTTCAGTATATCACGGGCGTGCAGGAGTTTTGGTCGCTTGATTTCATGGTGGGCCCACCGGTCATGGTCCCCAGGCCAGAAACCGAACTCCTGGTAGAGCATGCGCTCGCTTTGTGCCGCAGAAATAAGTTGGCCCAAAGGGAGGGTGCGAGAATTCTTGATTTGGGAACGGGATGTGGAGCTCTTGCTGTAGCTCTTGCTCGAGAGCTTGAAGGAGTCGCCGTGTGGGCCAGTGACGTCTCCCAGGAGGCATTAGACATTGCCAGACGGAATGCAGAAGAGCACGGGGTAGAAGAGAGGATCCAATTCGTACTCAGTGACCTGTGGCAGGGCTTTTCGCTTCAGGAACTTACCTTTGACATCATTGTATCCAATCCTCCTTATATAAGCTCTGAAGCCATGGATTCCCTTCCTCCAGAAGTGAAAGACCATGAACCGAGGCAGGCACTTGATGGTGGTGAGGAAGGGATGGTTTACATTAGACACATCATTGAGCAGGCACCGAAGCACCTGACTCCGGGTGGGTGGATATTATTGGAAATGGACCCGGAACAGACCACTAAATCCTTGAAACTGATTGAAGCGACCAATCATTACAGGGAGAAGTGCCGACTCAAGGACTACAGCCGTCATTACAGGGTGGTTATGGCTCAGAGAATTTAGAGAGCCAAGCCCTGACCCCTACTGCTCTGACACCTGCCCCAGGGACGAGGCTCATTCAGTGAGACCTAGAAACCCACTCCCTATAAGTATGATCATGTCGGACCGGCTATGCCGGCCCCAAATGGGTCTGGCCTGAAGGCCGAGTTCGGATTGATTGACAAATCCCCATCAGATCCCCCCGCCCGCCTCGCCTGAGGGCGAAGCCGATGGCGGGCAGGCCTCCATCCCCCTTGACCAAGAGGCTGTGTCGCAATTCCACAAAACTGTCATTCCGGGCGAGCAGAATGATGTTGAGCGAGACCCGGAATCCAGGAAACTCGCGGGAAATCAAGTCATTCTGGATCCCGGCTCGCGTCCCGCTCCGCGGGATTTGGCCGGGATGACGGATTGCGACACAGTCTACAAAGGGGGAGCAATGGGTTGCCTTATTACGATGATGAGGGGATCCCTTAGCACCCCCCTTTGAAAAGGGGGGCAGGGGGGATTTTTATAGGGGCCTGGATTGCTGGCTGTCTAGCCGATTAAGCCTCCATAGCACATGCCTGCAGCAGTGGAGAGCAAAACAATGATAATGCAAAAGGCGGCTGTTTTCTTGAGCCCCAGGACGCTGCCTAAGACGAGGAGGTTGGGGAGGGAGAGGGCAGGTCCAGCCAACAGGAGAGCCAATGCAGGGCCTTTCCCCATGCCGGATCCAAGCAGGCCCTGGAGGATGGGGACTTCTGTCAAAGTGGCAAAATACATGAACGCCCCGGCAAGTGATGCGATCAAGTTGGCGCCTATGGTGTTCCCGCCCACCAGACTCTGGATGTATTGTTCCGGAATCAGGGCAGAGTGCCCTGGTCGACCCAGCATAAAACCGGCCACGATTATTCCCGCCCCCAAGAGGGGAAAGATCTGTTTCATAAACCCCCAGGTGGAGTCCATCCAAACATGGATCTCATTGCGGGTGAACCAGCACTTGAGCATAGCGGCAAGCACAACGAGGAGAAAGCCAGTAATGTACCACTTAGCAGCAAAAATGAGGGACCAAGATGGAGAAGAGCCTTGGCCGGGCGGGGCAAAGGCGGCAAAGATCAGGATCAAAACCATGGTCAGCATATAGAGTGAATTCTGAAGGAGCGTTCGTCCTTTCACATCCTCATCGGGAAGATATAGATGTCCAGCCGAACGGGCTGCATCATCTTTCCTAAAAATAAAGGCCATGAGAATCCCGCTAATAATAGCAAATAGGATCGCTCCTACAGCTCGGGCCAAGCCAAGTTGCCAGCCAAGTATCCGTGCTGTAAACACGATGGCAAGCACGTTGATGGCAGGACCGGAATAGAGAAAGGCCGTGGCAGGTCCAATGCCCGCCCCCCTTGTGTAGATGCCGGCAAAGAGCGGTAGTACCGTGCAGGAACAGACAGCGAGTACCGTCCCAGAGACCGAGGCGACCGAGTATGAAAGGATTTTGTTGGCAGAGGACCCAAAATACTTGAGGACGGATGCCTGAGAGACAAATACCGCAATGGCCCCTGCAATGAAAAAGGCGGGAATCAAGCAGGTCAAAACATGTTCCCGCGCATATTCCTGGAGCATCATAAGCGCCTCCACCAAGGATTGCTGGAGGACGGTGTGGTGCCAGGGTACAAAATAACACGCAGCAAATACGCCAAGAATCATTAAAAATTTATAACGTTCTTTCACTTTGGCTCCTAGTCGTTCATTGGGTCGTTGACTTTGGGCTGGTTGGGCTGATCAAATCGTAGGGAGAGCGGATCTGGAGCGAATGACCTCCAGGGCGCAATCGAAGAAGTTGATCACACAGGGCGTTTTTAGATGATAATAGACCTTGTTCGATTGCTTTCGATCCTCAAGAATACCAGCACCCTTGAGCACGGAGAGATGCTTGGAGACTGTGGACTGGTCCGCTCCCACCAGCTTGGTCAGATCGTAGACACAAAGATCTTTTTCTTTTAGGGCATCTATGATTAGGAGACGGCTTTCGTGTGAGAGGGCTTTGGCCACCTGGGCCTTCATCTTGTATAGATTCAGAACCATGATATCTACTCGGCATTTGCGTAAATGGCAATATAGCCATAAAGCCAAATACTGTCAAGAAAAAAACCTGCTTATCCAGGATAAATTGGTCGTTCACTATACTGTTTGTTGAAGGAACTTGTGTGTTCGAGGATGAGACCACGCCCCTTTTCTCAAGGCCGCATCTACTGTGTGGGTGGGCAGTGACCCAATATTTTGCGGTTTGACAAAGTGACAGGAGACTCCCAGGAGCTCAGAGGCGCAAACCCCAAAATATTGGGTCACTGTGGGGCCCGGTGGAACTTTTTTTGAGATACGACCTTTCGTAAAGGGCCGTGGCTTCATCCCGCTAGCCCCTATGAGGGGTGAGCAAAGCCGGGTCCTAAGGACCCGGGTAACTTATTTTGAATATTTCCTTGACAAAATGGATGATTTGTTTATACTTGAACATATGTTCAGGTACTAAGGTAGTTATTATGGGTAGCAGAAAAGCAAATTTGGTGGAAGAAGATGGCTGTCTCGTTCGCATGGTCCACTTGGACAGAGTGGCCAAGGCCAGGGAGGAGGCCATACCAGATCGGGATCTGGAAAGACTCGTTCTGATTTATAAGGCTTTGGCAGACCCGACACGGGCCAAGATGGCCATGGCCCTCAGAGGGGGTGAGATGTGCGTATGCGATTTGGCGGCCCTCCTCAATCTCAGTGAGTCAGCCGTGTCCCATCAGATCCGGCGCCTTAAGGATCTGGCCCTGGTTAAAAGCCGTCGAGAGGGGCAAATACTATACTATTCCCTGAATGATCATCATGTGGAAGAACTGATTCAGTTAGGGCTGGACCATCTTCGCGAGTAAGGGTCTTCGGCTGATAGGCAGGGAAGGGGTTTTCGCCATCCGTTCAAGAAAGCCTTGGAGCAAGTAACTTCCATGAGTAGGGGAAAAGGCCCAGATTGACAGCTTCTGCACCGGAGAGATGAGAGGAATGCCTAGATGAGCTTTCTTGCTGATATGCTTGGGGAGTCGTGGCGGCTCCTCCAGGAGGCATCCATATATGTCCTATTCGGCATCCTGGTGGCCGGAATGTTGCGCATCTTTCTTAGCCCAGCCACTGTGGCCCGTCACCTGGGCCAGGGGAGATTTCGCTCGGTCTTCAAAGCCTCTCTGCTCGGCATCCCCATCCCCCTATGTTCGTGCGGCGTCCTTCCTGCAGCAGTCTCACTCAAGAAACAAGGGGCAAATAGGGGTGCTACCACGGCATTCCTTATCTCGACCCCTGAATCGGGCGTGGATTCCGTGGCCCTTACCTATGCGTTGCTTGACCCGGTCATGACCATAGCCAGGCCAGTCGCCGCGTTTGCCACTGCCACGGCCGCTGGCCTTTCAGAGAATCTTCTGAGCAGCGAAGAAGAAGAGAGTAAGATGGACCCGGATCTTAGCTGTCCGGTGGACGGGTGCTGCGACGGCCAAGATTGTCTGCCTGAGGATCACCGTTCTCACCATGGTTTTTCGGAGAAAGTTGGGGCAGGGCTGGCATACGCCTTAGACGATCTGTGGAACGACATAGCAGTCTGGTTCCTCATGGGGATACTGCTGGCCGGGTTGATCACGGTCCTGGTTCCGGCAGATGTGTTGATACGCTACCTTGGTGGCGGTCTGCCCGCTATGCTCATCATGTTGGCTGTGGGTATCCCACTCTACATCTGCGCCACAGCCTCAACGCCCATTGCTGCAGCCCTAATCCTCAAGGGGGTTAGTCCAGGTGCCGCCCTCGTCTTTCTTCTTGTAGGGCCAGCAACTAACGTCACTTCACTGACTGTACTTGTGGGCATCTTGGGGAAAAGGGCCACAGCCATATACCTGACGGCCATCGCTCTGTCGGCGGTGATCTTTGGATTGGCCTTGGATCAAATCTATGCCATTTTGGGCATCTCAGCCCAAGCCATGGCAGGCCAGGCGACAGAGGTGATTCCGCACTGGGCACAAGTGGGCGGGGCTGTGGTACTATTGGCCTTTTCCATCAAGCCGGTCTATCACACGCTCCGGTCAAAATTAATGCGTGGGGCAACTGTTGTTGAAGGAGCAGCCTGCTGTAGCCCTTCCGAGAAGAGCCTTCCATTAGCACCCGCTCACTTTGAAGATGCCGATTGTACAGGATCCACCTGAAATGCGCAGTAGGGCCGGGGCGGTCCTGAGGCTGATGGAAAACGCCCATCTGCTGCGTTACCCTCATCCCCCGCCCTGTTAAATTCTCGCTACGCGAGACGGCGAAGCCGATTTAACAGGGCAAGTCACTGCGGCGTACTTCTATGTACGCCTCATTCCTCGGGATTTGTCCGCGCTTCGCTTGGACTCCCCACCCTGCGGGCGGGTCCCCAGTTTCGTCCCGCAGCAAAGCCTGCGGGATGGACATTTTCCATCAGCCTATGAGAAGTCGGTTTTTCGAGAGTCTCATATTGCATGGCAAGATAAGCCGCTGTATGCTGCTGTCATTCCTGCTGAAGAGGTTGTGTCATAATTCGACAAAACTGTCATTCCGGGCGAGCAGGATGATTCTGAGCGAGAGCCGGAATCCAGGGAACTGGCGGAAAATCAAATCACTCCGGATCCCCCGCCTGCTTTGGCGGGGGATGACGAATTAGGATACAGCCCCAGACGCAGGAATCTAGAAAAACGTTAAGATCTTAAGCCATCTAGACGACTAGGCAATCTCAAATAAAGTTTTTGCCTGTATTGATATAAAAGGAACAGAGCTTCGTGAAAAGATATCGCGATTACAATACCTATCTAAAGAAGATATTCGGAGAGCGGGTTCAAAAGATATCCCTGGATGCGGGGATGAACTGCCCAAATAGGGATGGAACGACTTCTGATAAGGGCTGCATCTACTGTGACAGTCGAGGTTCGGGTACAGGGGCCATGATCGATCGCGGTCTATCTATTGATGAGCAGATTGTTGAAAGCCGGATACGAATGGAGAGGAGATACGGGGCAAAAAAATTTATCGCCTATTTTCAATCATTTACCAATACGTATGCACCAGCAGCCCAACTCAAAGAACTCTACGATCGTGCACTCAGTTACCCAGACATGGTGGGTTTATCTGTGGGCACGAGGCCGGACTGCGTTAACAAAGAGATCTTAGGGCTTCTGAGTTCTTATAACGAAGAGTATTTGGTATGGATTGAATATGGGCTCCAATCTTCACATGACGCCACCCTCTCCAGAATCAATCGGGGACACGATGTGGCCTGTTTTGAGCAAGGTGTATACATGGCAAAAGATTTCGGGCTGAACGTGTGTGCCCACATTATTCTGGGTCTTCCTGGAGAGACGCGGGACATGATGCGGCAAACGGCGAAGTTCCTAGGAAATCTACCATTAGACGGTGTCAAAATACACCTCCTCTATATTGTAAGGGAGACCCCACTGGCTCGCCTTTACGAAAAGGGTGAATATCGTTGTTTGGAAAGAAATGAGTATATAGAAGTGGTGGTGGACGTTTTAGAACGTCTTCCACCAGATATGGTCATCCAGCGGTTAACAGGAGACCCCATAGGTGTGGAGCTGGTGGCACCGCTCTGGGCCAAAGATAAATCTGAGAATCTGGGACTGATTCGGAAAAGATTGGAGGAGAGAGAGACATGGCAGGGTAGGCTGTGGATATAAGGTGGGTTGCCGCCGAGGGTCTCGGTGCTTAGTGTTGCCAGATGGGCGCTAGTCATCCCCCTTGAAAACGAGGCATTCGGACATATTTTCATGGAAGGATGTTACCCCATGGCTCCCAAAAAACCCTCCAGGCTTTGCACATCCTCCACATTATAGACCTTTGCCCCGGTATCTCGAGGGAGGGTCTTCTTTAACAAGCCAGTCAGAACCTTCTTGGGGCCCACTTCGACAAATACGTTTACTCCCTTGGCCGTCATGTTCTGAATAATGTCATACCATCTCACTGGGCTTATGAGCTGCTTGGCCATCAGGTCTTTTATTTTCTCGGGATCACTTTCACTCTCAGCGGTGGCATTGAACAAGACGCTTGTCTCAGGGGCTGAGAAAGAGACGTCTCCCATAAATTGAAGAAAATCATTCATCGCATTTTGCATCAAGCTGCAGTGCCATGCCCCGCTCACTTTCAAAGGAATGGCCTTCCCACCTTTCTCCTTTACAAGCTCGACGGCATGAGACAGAGGCTCCTTTTCCCCGGTGATGACAATTTGCTCGGCTGTATTGTGGTTGGCAACCGCCAATACGCCCGCTTCACCGGCCTGGGCCACGATCCCACCAACCGCCTCAATGTCCATACCGAGCACTGCGGCCATCGATCCAGGGTTGGCCATCGCCTCTCTGTGCATCAACTCACCCCTTTTGTCAACCAGCCTGAGGGCATCATATTCAGAGAGGCTCCCGGCCGAGGCAAGGGCGGCATATTCGCCCAAACTGTGACCAGCCGATATGGTCGCACGGATTCCGGATTTGTTGAGTGCCATGAGGCAGGCAAGGTTGACAGCAGTTATGGCTGGCTGGAGGTTTGCGGTAAGGGTCAACTCTTCCATGGGACCTTCCAAGCAGAGCTTTGATATGGGGTTCTCACAGATCTCATCCACCTGATCAAATATTTTTTTCGCATCAGGAAACCGATCAATGATGTCCTTGCCCATGCCCACGTACTGTGAACCTTGGCCAGGAAATAAAAAGGCTATTTTTTGAGACATTGGATACGCTCTCCTCGTCAATAAAAAGGAAATGGTTTTTAAGGGATTTTTACGTCTGGGGTTCGCCCATCTTTTTTCGGAAAATTTGATCGAGGGCAATATCGTAGTCCCTTGAGCCGGGAGTGATGGACTTATTGCGGGAAAGCTGGTCAATGATTTCCTTTTCCGCTCTTTCGAATTTCATATTGATCTGCGTGATCACGTTATTGACGACCTTATAAATCTCCTGGTCAGTCCCGTAGACCTCAATAACGGATGGATCATCTATGAGGACTTCCAAAATATACTGGGTCATGTATAGGGAGATGGGATTTGGACGGGGCACGAGATCTCGGATAGGCGCGATAAAGTATTTGAAATCAAATTCCGTGCTTCTGAGTATCCTTCTCAAACCATTCAAAATAAGATCAGATACGGCGCCGGCGTTGTCCGTCTCAATGATCTTCTCCATGAGCAAAGTCTGGGAGAGCTGGGTGTGTATTTCGGGGAGTTTAAATTTAAAGAATTTGTCCCGCTGGAAAGCCTGCTGGCGCTCCTGCCTTTCCAGCCTGTCAATTATCTTCTCGTGAACTCTCCCGCCGCCAAATTTTTTCATGTGACAACGATCTTTATACTTAGATTGGAAGATGTCCCAACGAACGCTTCACTGGGGCCCAAGTAAGGCCAGAATGTCTTAATCCTTGGCGTTTTTGCCGCCATGTGAAGAAGTCTCTTTTTTCGACGTTTCTTTGGAAGATTTTGCTTCTTTGGTCGTGCTGTCCTTATCAGATTTCCCCTTTTTCTCACTGCTCCCGCCACGCTTAGACGCATAGTCGGTCACATACCATCCCGTGCCTTTCAGGTGAAAGGTGCTTTGGGAAATTAGCTTTTTCATTCTGCCCTTGCATATTTCGCATTTGGTGATAGGCGCATCAGAGAATTTCTGCCAAACCTCACTCTGATGACCGCATTTTGTACACTCATATTCGTAAATGGGCATGTTCTGTCACCTCGCTAGGTCATGTACTTATTGAAAGCCAAGTCACAGATCCTGTGACTCTGGTAGGCGTCAAGAATATATTCAATCCCTGGAAGGGGAAGATCCTCCAAAATTTCAAATGTGGTCGAGTGAACGATACCTTCTTCCTTATCTCTTCTGTCACCGGAAATATCAAACCTCTGATAGAAATTGCAAAATCGTACAATGTGAACGAGTTCATGCGTAAAAACATAGACAAGAAGGGGTAGAAGTCTCAGTTCTTTGTCTCTCCTTAGGGCCCTCATGATCTGGTGATCTTGAAGGCAGATGAAATAAAAGTCGCGCTTTTTAGATTTTGATTCGAAATCGCTGGTAACCCTCGAACACTTGTTTAGAAGGGCAAAGGCACGGGAGGAGATCTCATCATCTCTTAAGACCGGGAGAGTCCTCACATCATAACGGTGCCTTTTCCATTGGCCAAATGAGAATTTGTAAAAGTCTCCGGTCTTTTCCTCGGCGATTCCGAGAGCCTCGCTTACCGTCGATATTTCGACACCTTCAAAAGACCACAAAGTCATCTACATCAAACCCAATTGGAGAAACATTTTAAGGTGAAAATAAGGACATTTGTGGAAATGTCAATACCGAAATTCTGGTGGCGGTGACTGGATTCGAACCAGTGACTCTGCGGATATGAGCCGCATGCTCTGACCACCTGAGCTACACCGCCAGTGTCTCTCAGTTTTGCAAAGGAGACGTACACCATATAAAGAAAAGAAAAAGCACAGCGGAAGTTGTGGAATTAATTTATAGAAATCTAATGGTTTGTCAATCAATTATTTGCGTCCCTTGCCGTTGCTCCTCATTTCAACCCACTCTTCCATCATTCTCTCAGAGGCGCAGGTTCTCCCCTCTCTCCCAGCTGTAGGCTCTACGAGCCAGAAGCGGAGCCGGAGGCCAATATTCCACTATTCAAAAGGAAAATGTGTGTCAAAAACAGCACATTTTATGTGTTCCAATTAATACACAACTACATATGAATTCAAATGATATAAGATAATGTATTGTAATGAAAGTAATAATTCTTTTTATCTTTGTGGCATATAAATTGCAAATTTTTCTGCATAACTCTGGGGTGTTCGTTGCACTTTGAGGGATCCTTCCCGCGCAAAATGTAGGAGGAAAGAAAACATATTACAGAGCAACGGCACCTCTGGATTACCCCCCGCTTTTGTCGGGGGGTTTTTATTTGCCACACCTTCCCTTTAGCAAGGATAGATCACCCCCACACCAAGTCACTATGGGCAATTCCTGTCCATTTGTAGGATTGTAGCAGTAACGGTAGGCAAAATTCTTCTCATAGTCACAGGCTATTTTCCTTCTTCCCTCCACAAAATAAGAACATTCGTTGTTGTCGCAGAAGAATAGGTCATGAACCCAGCCCGTTTGAGGGCAAGGCTCCCACCTCACCAATGGTTTTTCACAGTGAGGGCAGATCCAACCATCTTTATCCATCGAATTCGTCCTCCGTACATAAGCCTGTTTAAATAAAATTAACGAGGCTTCGCTCTATGTCAATGCTTCCTATCCCTGATGGATGCGTCCATAAGGAATAGAATCTACCGGCTAATTCATGTGTCTTGACAAGGTGAACAGAGCCCTGTATGGAACCCATATGACACCAAAAAAAGGTATCATCACATCGAGAAAGTGCCCTTCCTGCGGACACCACGAAGTGGGATATACTGCTGAAGACGGCGTATTCTATCCTTTGGAGCTCGGGACTATCATTCAGATTCTGGATGGTCCTGAGACCGCACTCCCTGCAGCAAAGGCCAAAGTATTTGACGACGCAGCCACACAACAAGAGCGGATCGATCGATCTGAGTATAAGGTATGGGTCCCAGACCCTGCGAAGGGCAACAAAAGGCTTCGTCTCAAATATGGCGTACTGGGGAAAGGGCCGTCATTCGCGCAGATGTCAGGAGAAGTTTATCGTTTCGCCTATTTGGGGAAACTAGAGCGCCTTATAGAAAAAGAGATCCATACGCCCATAGCGGTTTTATTGGATAGATTCTTTACCGCTCCTCATCTGGCCGCCGGGAATCCCACGCAGATAGCGGAAGCCATGTGGAGAGAATTGGAGGAGATCAGAAGGCCTGTACAGCTGGTTACCGAATGGCTGGGGAAGCAGGATGAAGAGACCCTGAACAAATTGGTCCATCCCGTTGCGCAAAAGGAGTTGAATAACCCACCCGTAAGCGAGACAGAGCAACATAACGAACTGGAACAACTATCCCTCGAAGAATTCTTAGAGGTTCTGTAGAAGATACTCTGATCTTTGTTGTTACCTTGTCCAGTTCGAGGCGTTCCCCACGATTAGCCACCAATATGAACAAGGGCGGGTTCAGAACCCGCCCTTGTTCCCTTTCAAGCCAACGAACAAATTCAGTGACTAAATGATTTTCTTAATCTCCTCTGTGAGTGGTGGAACGATCTTGAAGAGATCATCCACCACACCAAAGTCCGCCTTTTGGAATATGGGCGCATCTGGATCCTTGTTAATGGCTACGATGACCTTTGAGGTGCTCATACCAGCCAGGTGCTGAATCGCTCCTGAAATACCGCATGCGATGTACAGATTGGGGGAGACCACTTTCCCAGTTTGTCCTACCTGATCGGAGTGTGGTCTCCAACCTGCATCCACTGCGGAACGTGATGCCCCTACCGTGGCTCCAATCAGATCGGCAAGTTCCTCAAGAATTTGGTAGTTTTCCGGCCCCTTCATACCGCGCCCACCCGAGACAATTTTATCAGCCTCAGTGAGGTCAACTTTCCCGCTCTCATCCCTCATCACATCAATGACCTTGGTTTTCAAGGCAGCATCATCCAAGTCTATCGCGGCATCAACAATCTCAGCGGATTTGGAGGTGTCCGGTTCATTCAGGGTCATGACATTCGGTCTGGCTGTGGCCATCTGGGGCCAACTGTCGCTAAATGTCACCTTGGCATAGGCCTTACCCGCATAAATGGGCCTGACGGCCACAAGGTTTCCGTCCTCCAGGGAAAAAACGGTACAGTCCTGGGCCATACCAACACCAAGGCGAGCTGAGAGGCGCGCTGATAAGTCCTTTCCCTGCACCGAAGCACCCAGCAGTAAGATGGCAGGATCATTCTCCTTGACCAACTGGGCGATGACAGAGACATAGGCATTTGTCGTATAGGTCTCAAGCCGGGGATCATCAGCTACCAGAACCTTGTCCGCACCATAGTGACCCAATGTGGCTGCCTTGTCCTTGATATTGGAACCGAGCAGAACTGCCGTTATCTGTTGACCCAGGGAATCCGCAAGGCGTCTGCCTTCACTGACCATCTCATAGGATATTTTTCGGATTTCTCCGTCTCTTTGTTCGGCGATTGTCATAATTCCTTGTGGCATTTTCTATCTCCTTATTCTGTTGTATAGCGTTTAGCCGTGCTGCATTCTCGCCTATCAGCCGGGCCTCAATTTCGTCTGGATAACGCTTATCGGGTGAACCGGCAGATCCGGCGAACCGGAAGACTCATTTTAAATGACCTTCGCTTCTTCGTGAAGAAGCCTGACCAACTCCTTTGCCTTTTCCTCCGGGGTCTCCCCTTCCACGATCTTACCAGCTTCTCTCTGGGGGGGAGGTGTCAATTCTAAGACCTTCAATTTTCTGCCGGCTTCACCAAATTCGGCAGCGTCCAATCCCAGGTCTGCCAACGTCTTCTCCTCCAGGGGTTTCTTTTTTGCTTTCATGATACCTGGCAAAGAGGCGTATCTTGGTTCATTAAGCCCCTTTTGCGCGGTGATAAGTGCTGGCAGAGGGGATTCTATAACCAGTGATTGCCCTTCCACCGGTCTGTTGACTTTGACAGACTTCCCATCCTCAGCGACCTCCACCTTAACGATTAAAGAGATATGAGGGATGTCCAAGAACTCTGCCAGACTGGCTCCCACAAGGCCCATATCGTCATCAACCCCCCTTTGGCCCGTGAATATAAGGTCATACTCAAGGTCTTTGATGGCTGCAGCAAGGGCCTTTGCCACAGCTATGGAATCGCTTTCCTCCAAGGCTGGATCATTAATCAATACACCCTTATCGGCTCCCATGGCCAGGGCAGTGCGGATGGATTCAGTGACCCTTGAGGGACCCAGGCCAACCACCGTCACTTCACCGCCAAACTTCTCTTTAAGCTTCAAGGCCTCTTCCACACCAAACTCATCATAGGGATTCATCACCCACTTGACGTCATCCTTGACAATGGATTGCGCATCCGGAGCCACTTTAATCTGTGTTTCCGTATCGGGCACCTGCTTTAAACAGACTATAATATTCACATTGACCTCCTTTTCTTGGCATTTAGAATGCCAATCTATGACGGCTTCGTAAAAAGTCCAACTGCTGCGTTACGCTTCATCTTTCGTCATTGCGGCGTACAGTAAGTACGCCTCATTCCTCAAGATTCGCAAGACTTGCATTTGGAGCTTTTTACTTTGCCGTCCCATTTTTGACTTTTTACGAATTAGTCAATCTATCGACTGGCATCATTGATGAGTCCACTCAAAAAGTATTCGCTGATCTGTTTGGCAGCGGTCTCAATATCATATTTCCTTCGGCTTGACAACACCCAGAATCTGGACATTTCATCGAGGGCGCCAAAAAAGGCCCTTTTGGCTATCCCTGGAATAATATCGTTCTTAAAGATGCCCTCTTTCTGTCCCTCCTGAA
>JASFIT010000051.1:0-17155 GCA_050122535.1 Desulfobacteraceae bacterium
AACCCATATTGTCTGCGCCCTGCCTTCGCAGCCTTTACGGCCGAGTAGGCTGGCTACGATGGATGAATTGGATTGATGGGCTCAGAGGAATTTGCGATAATCATGACAGATTCCTCTACTTCCCCTTTCAATATCTCATATATTCCAGCATTCCCTGGCCCAGACCCGGATCGGCGTGCCAGGCTTTATGGGGTTTTGCTTGGGAAATATTGCAACGAAAGAGGAGTCTGAAGGTTACGTGGCGCCAGGGCGGGCCATCATTCCAGGGGAGTCTATCAAAGTGCCAACTACAGAAAGAACGGATTGATACCAGTGACGGATACTAATCCCCAAAGACGTATTTCCCGTAAAAGAGTGGTCATCATTAGTCTGGGCCTGTTGCTCTTGACCGCCCTGTTTGTGTGCGCTGCACTGGGCCATTTCTTCGTTACGCCTGCGGAAAAGCAGGGCAAGAACCAGTTGGTTATCGTCAAAGAGGGGCTTAGCCTGAAAGAGGTGGCAGGGGAACTGGACAGAAGAGAAATCATAACCAGCAAGGCCCTTTTTGAATTTTGGGCTGAACTTTTGGGCTATAGCCGGAAAATCAAGGCCGGAGAGTATGAACTGGGCCCCCATATGGCTCCCAAGAGGATACTGGAGAAGCTGATCAAGGGAGAGGTAATTACCTATCCTGTCACAGTCCCTGAAGGTTTCACAGCAGCACAAATTTCTGAACTATTGGATGAGGGGGGTCTGATCAATAAAGAAAAATTCTTATCGCTCATCAGTGATCCGACCCTTTTGAAGCACCACGGCATATCCGCCCCAAGCCTGGAGGGATATCTCTATCCAGAGACCTACCATTTTGCACGGGGCATATCCGCTCGGTCCACCATTGATGCCATGGTTGGACGCTTCTGGCAGGTGGTGAGTCCCTTGAAACAGAGGATGGATACGGTTGGCATGAACCTGCAAGCAGTTATTACACTTGCCTCCATCGTGGAAAAGGAGACGGGACTTGCGGAAGAAAGACCGACCATCGCATCCGTCTTCCTGAACCGCCTAAAGAAAGGCATGCGCCTTGAGAGCGATCCCACGGTTATATACGGTATTAAAGACTTTGACGGAAATCTCACCCGCAAAGATCTCAACGAGGCCACCCCTTACAACACGTATATTATCCGAGGCCTTCCTCCCGGGCCCATAGCTAATCCCGGTCTAGAGGCCATAAGAGCGGTGCTCTATCCGGCCCAAACCGACTATCTCTACTTCGTCTCAAAAAATGACCGCTCCCACCATTTTTCAAAAACCCTATCCGAGCATAACAAGGCAGTCCAGATCTACCAGAAAGGTAGACGCAAGAGGCGTGGGAAAACCCCTTGACAGACGAAGACTGTATACAGTATACGGAAGCGAAAAGTCTCTCGTCCTCTAAGTTTTTAACTTTTTAAAACCAAACCTTCCCCATAAGAGATTCAATTTTAGGCAACGCTAACCCTCTTTAGACCCGAATCAATTGGAGTCGATCTGTGAATCTATTTGAAAGCCTCACGGTTCTCTCCCTTGAGCAAGCCACCGTCCTTCCTTATCTGACTTACAGGCTCGCCCATGATGGTATACAGGTGATCAGGATAGAACATCCTGCTTACGGTGATCCCAATCGGATGGTTGGCGAAAATGTCCTGGGAGAAGAGAGGATGAACGCCTATTTCCTGTGCATCAATGCGGGGAAAAAGGCGTTAACATTGAACCTTGCTGATTCGGAGGGACAAAAGATCTTCCAATCCCTCATCCAAAAGCTGCAAGTGGATATCTTTGCAACCAATCAACTGCCCAAGAACTATAAGAAACTGGGTATCGACTATGACTCTGTGAAGGCCATCAAGTCTGATATCATTTGGCTGGGTGTGTCGGGTTTTGGACCTGAAAGCAATGAAGCGGCCTATGATCCCATTTTGCAGGCCAGATCGGGATTGATGGAGTTGACGGGTGAGGCAGATGGAGACCCGCAGGTGATGGGAATCCCGTTACCTGATATGGGTACCAGTGAACATGCGTATGGACTTCTGATGAAGGCCCTTTATAAGCGTCAGATCATGGGAGAAGGCACAAGAATCGATCTGGCCATGTTCGAATCTAGCGTGTCGTGGCTGACCGTTCCCATAACGCTCAACGACAGTTTCGGGAAAAAGATCACGCGCAGAGGGAACACGCATGAATTCTTCAGTCCGGTATCCGTGTACAAAACCAGCAACGGCTTCGTGTATATGGCCGTGGGGAATGATCGACAATGGAAATCTATTGTCTCAATGGAGATGTTCAAAACGCTCAACAAGCCCGAATACGAAAAGAATGCGGGGCGCAACGCAGATGCACAAAATCTAAATGAGGCCATCAACGAGATCACGATGAACCATACGTCCGAGGAAATGATCGACCTCTTTAATGCCATAACCGTTCCTGTCAGCAAAATAAAAAGTATACCAGAAGTGATCAAAGATCCCCTGGTGAAGAGAAGGCTACTATTTGCCAAAGACCCGATTAAGGGCAATAAGATTACTCTGGCACCGCCACCCAACATGACGCCGTTTCTGGAAAAGAGCCATCGAGAGCTTTCCTTTCCTCCGCGTTTTGGGGAACACAACGGTGAGATTTATGGTCAACTGGGCTACTCGAAAGAGGATCTGAATCGCCTCAAGGAAAAAGGGGTCATTTGAGTAGAATTAGACAATTGAGGGATTAAGGGATTAATGAATTGACCTCTAATTCCTAAATTCCTGAATTCCCTAATCCGAAATGGAGCTAGGATCATGAGAATAATTGTCTTAGTGAAGCAAGTTCCCGATACCACAGAGGTTAGGCTTGATCCCAAGACGGGAAGTCTTATCAGGGAGGGTATAGAGAGCATTATCAACCCGGATGACCGCCATGCCCTCGAAGCAGCCATAGACTTGAAAGAGGCCCATGGAGGAAAGATAATCGTCATGTCCATGGGGCCGTCTCAAGCCATAGATGCCATATCTGAGGCACTCGGGATGGGAGCAGATGAAGGCATTCTCCTATCTGACAAGGCCTTTGCCGGTGCAGATACCTGGGCCACCTCCCTGACCCTAGGCAAGGCCATAGAGAAGGTGGGAGACTATGATCTGGTCATCTGTGGCCGGCAAGCTATAGATGGGGACACTGCTCAAATAGGGCCACAAGTGGCGGATCATTTGGAACTTCCCCAGGTGACCTATGTGTTCGACATTGAGCAAATTGATGAAAAGAGCATGATCGTCAAGAGGCGCCTTGAGGATGGATTTGAACGGATTCAATGCAGTCTCCCTGCTGTGATCACAGTCATCGGTGAATTAAATACGCCTCGTAATGCCCTAGTAGGAAGGCTCATAGATGCGTGTAAGGAGAAGGCACCAATCAAAATCTGGAATGCGGCGGATATTGCTGTTCAGACGCGTGATGTGGGACTGGAGGGCTCCCTGACCCACGTCATCAAGACGTTTGCCCCAAAGCTTAAGAGAGAGACAGAGATTTTGGAAGGGGACACGAAGGAGTCCGTTTCAAACTTGATAGGGAAGTTGAGAGAGAATAAGCTGATTTAGAGGCTGTCGGAAAACGCCCATCTGCGGCGTTACCCTCATCCCTCGTCACTGCGGCGTACTTCTATGTACGCCTCATTCGTCGGGATTTCGGAAGCCTTGCATCTGGACATTTTCCATCAGCCTCTCAGAAGCCTGTTTTTTGACAGTCTTTTAGGAATTCGGAACCCCGCCTTTCGAAATCCGAATTGATCAAAGGAGAAATCCATGGGCATTTGGATAGAAGTGGATCTGTGTAACGCGTGTAAACGGTGTATTAGGGCATGTCCATATGGTGCCATTGAGATGAGGGAGGATAAAGCGCACATCCTGGAACGTTGCACCTCTTGCGGCGCCTGTCTGGAGGTGTGCAAGGAAGAAGCCATCCTATCGGATATAGAGCCCAGGGTGGTTCCGGATTTCAGCGACAGGAAAGGCGTTTGGGTTTTTGCTGAACAGAGGGGCGGGAAGCTTGCCCCGGTTTCTCTGGAACTTCTTGGGAAGGCCCAAGAGCTTGGTGGGCAAATCAAAGAAGAGGTCTCTGCCCTGCTTTTGGGTTCCCAGGTTTCAGCAATGGCTGACACATTGATAAAGCATGGAGCGGCCAGGGTATTCTTAGTGGAACATTCAGCCTTAAAAGATTACCGGACCATTGCCTACACAGAAGTGGTCGAAGAGCTGGTAAAAGAGCACAAACCGAATATGCTCCTTATGGGTGCCACGCATCTCGGACGGGACTTGGCACCTCGTGTGTCGCGACGTGTGGGCGTGGGCCTCACCGCAGACTGCACGGAACTGACCATTGACCCTGATGAAGGCATTCTTCTTCAGACCCGACCCGCTTTTGGTGGCAATGTGATGGCCACCATCGCCAACCGGTATTCACGCCCACAGATGGCCACAGTGCGACCGGGTGTGATGGCGCCCCAAACAAAGCCCGAAAACAAAGGGGATGTGATCACCCAGGAGGTCTCCCTGTCAGAGGAGAGGATAGGGTTAAAAGTGCTTGAAAGGGTTAGAGAAGAGAGAAAGGGTGTCAACCTTGCCGATGCCAAGGTGGTTGTCGCAGGTGGAAGGGGTGTTGGAGAAGCCGATGGATTCAGAGTCGTTAAGGAGCTAGCCGAGGCGTTGGGTGGTGAACTGGCAGGAACTCGTGTAGCCGTTGAGGAAGGCTGGATCGCTGCGGATCGACAGGTGGGACAGACAGGGCAAGCGGTTCGTCCGGAACTCTACATTGCCTGCGGTATTTCAGGGGCTATTCAGCATAGAGCCGGGATGATGAATTCCAGATATATTATCGCCATTAACAAAGATCCGAGAGCACCCATTTTCCAGGTGGCTGATTGGGGAATCGTCGGGGACCTCTTCGCAGTCGTTCCTGAAATGATAAGACAGCTGAAACGCGCATAGAGCATGGAGCACGGCGCATGGAACATAGGGCATTATGCATAGCCCACAGAGCAAAAGGCATGGCGTGCTTAAAGAGGAGGTGTTGATGCTAAGGTCAAATGCTGAGGAACTCATCAGAAAAACCATGGCCCGTTTTGTGGAAACCGAACTGATCCCCCAGGCCCAGGAGATTGATGAGAAGGGCGAATTTCCTTGGGAGATGTTTAATAGAATGGGACAGATGGGTGTCTTTGGGATCAGGTATCCCAAAAACAGAGGGGGTTCCGGTGGAAACACGACGTTATATTGTATGATCTGTGAAGAACTGGCTCGCGGCCTGGTGGGCGTGGCAGCGGTGACGGCCATGCAATGTCTCATGGGAACCAATTTTCTTTTTCATTATGGAACCGATGAACTGCACGAGAAGTATTTCCTGCCAGCCATGCGGGGTGAAAAGGTGGCCTGTTTCTGTCTTACAGAACCCGAGGCAGGCTCTGACCTTGGAAACACGAGTACCCTGGCAACGAAAAGGGATGAAGGATACCTCATTAATGGCATGAAGACCTGGGTAACCAACGGCCCGGTAGCGTCTTTTTATACGGTACTTTGTCAGACCGATCCTGCAAAAAAATTCAAGGGGCTCAACTTTTTCTTCGTTCCCAGGGACTTCCCAGGCGTCTCTGTTGGGCCGCCGTTCGATATGCTTGGGACTAGAACAACGCCTATCAGCGAACTGGCTTTCAAAGATGTACTTATCCCTCATGAGCACATGCTGGGCACTGAGGGACAGGGAATGAATAACCTGCTTTCTATTCTTTCAGAGATCAGGGCAATGACAGCGGCCCTCGCCATTGGTCTGCAGCGCTCCGCCCTTGACGATTCCATCCGTTACGCCCATGAAAGAGTGGCCTTCGGGCGGCCCATCAGCAAATATCAGCTCATTCAGTCAAAGATTGCGAACATGGCCGTTGATCTTGAGGCCTCTAATCTCCTAACTTACAAGGCAACCCGCATGATAGACAACAAAATGGAATGTCTTAAAGAAGCCACGATGGCCAAGTATTTTGCTACGGAAGCCGCATGCAGGGCAGGCGATGAGGCGACCCGGATCTTCGGGGCATATGGCTACGCTATGGAATATACAGCACAGCGATACTATCGGGATAACCGATTCTTTCTTTACGGTGGAGGGACCCATGAGGTTCTTCAGCCCAATATTGCTAGGTGGGTGGGGTTGTAGAGCTTGTGGAGCTATAGGCATGAGTGGTGAAAGTGAATTGAGAAATCCTGATCTTGGGTCTTTATCGGCGATACCTGAGCGAAAACCGCTTGGGCATCACGTGTTCGAGAACTTAAAACAGGCCATCGTCAGAGGGGATTTCTCACCGGGCAACCGACTGGTAGAAAGCCGCATCGCGGAAGCCATGGGTATAAGCCGGACCCCTGTCAGGGAGGCGATCCACAAGCTGGAACGTGAAGGATTGATACGGAAGCTTCCACGGGGTGGTTTCTCTGTCTCGAACCTGACCCGCGAAGAGATAGAGGAGACGTTCGGCATAAGGAGTGTGTTGGAAAGTTATGCTGCCCGCCTGGCGGCCCTCAAACATCAGCAAGAGGAGTTGGTGCCTTTGGAAGAAAAAGTAGAGGAGTTCCAGTATTTCCTGAACCGTGGAGAGATGGAGGCGCTGCTCAAAATAAATACGGAATTTCATGGTCTGCTTTACGCGATGAGCCGGAGTCCCAAGCTGCTAAAAATGATTAATGATCTCCAGGACCAAATCTACCGTTTTAGGAGAATCATCCTGAAAATGGAGACGATGGCGAAGATGAGCAATGATGACCATCGACAGATGCTGAGCGCCATGAAGAAGCGGGATGCGGACAGGGTAGAGACGCTTGTGAGACAGCATATTCTGAGAGGGCAAAAAGTCGTACTAAGAGAATTAGAGAGCCGAGTTCAAGAATTCTAGTGGGAGATACAAGGGATATCATGGAAGAGAGAAAAATAAGGGTTCTTGTGGGAAAACCAGGATTGGATGGGCATGATCGCGGCGCAAAGGTGGTGGCACTTGCCCTAAAGGATGCGGGCATGGAAGTGATCTATACAGGTCTTCACCAGACAGTGCCCAGCATTGTGAAGCAGGCCCTTCAGGAGGCCGTGGATGTGATCGGCCTTTCAATCATGTCCGGGGCCCATATTCCCATTAGCAGGAAACTGATGAACATGATGAAAAATGAGGATTTGGGTAACGTGATGGTTGTTGTGGGGGGTGTGATTCCCAACAAGGACATTCCCCTTCTGAAAGAACTGGGCGTAGACGGCGTTTTTCCAGGAGGGACTCCTTTCGATGAGATCATAGCGTTTATCAGAGAAGGCACTTATTAGAGCGACGGCGTCGAGTTTTATAAAATCACCGAACAAAGTGAGGTTATTTTATTATGGGAGTTGCCACATATATCAAGGATGAGAAGGATGCCATTGAGGAGGTCATTCTCCAGTCAGGCATAAAGGTCAAGCCTGCCTACACACCTGAGGACCTGGATAGAGTCGGTTTTGAGTACCTTAAAGATCTTGGTAATCCAGGTGAATTTCCTTTCACCAGAAGCCTTCATCCTCTGGGTTACCGTAGCCGAAACTGGACCACTCGGCAGTATACAGGGTTTGGCACACCTGAAGAGACCAATGAGCGATTCAGATTAATGATCTCTCACGGCCAGACGGGCCTTAACGTGGCCTTTGACCTACCCACTCAGATGGGATATGACTCAGATGATCCTATGGCAGAAGGCGAGGTGGGCCGCGTCGGCATGGCTGTGGATTCATTAAGGGATTTCGAGATTGCCTTCAAAGATATCAAACTTAACGGGATCGGAGCGGGCCTCACCATAAATGCGGTGGCCTCTGTCATGCTAGCCATGTATGAATCCATGGCCGAGAAATTTGGATACAAGAAGACAGAGATATCTGCCACCCCACAGAATGATATCCTCAAGGAGATCGTGGGAAGGGGGGCATGGATCTACCCCGTGGAGCCGGCCGTACGGCTCATTGGGGACACGATCGAGTATGCCATGAAGGAACTGCCCAGGTGTAATCCGGTATCCGTGGCCGGCTATCATATCAGGGAATCCGGGTGCACCCCGGCACAGGAGATATCCTATGCCTTCATGATTGCCTTTGCCTACATCGACAACGTGGTGGCCAGAGGGTACAAGGCAGAAGATTTTGTGGGGAGATTCTCTTTCAACCTGAATGTTTATGGGAACCTATGGGAAACAGTGGCCAAATTTCGTGCTGCGAGGAAATTGTGGGCACAACTGCTCAGAGAAAGATATGGTGTTCAAGACAAGAAGGCGCTCTTTCTGCGCGGTATATTCGGAGGGGGAGGCTCGGGCATGACCAAACAGCAGCCCGAGAACAACATTGTGCGGGGCGCCTATTATGCCCTTGCAGCAGCCCTTTCCGGTGCACAGACCACCGCCCTCTGCTCTTTTGATGAAGCCTACACCATTCCCACAGAAAGGGCGGCGCTCATATCTCTGAGAACATTTCAGATATTGATGGACGAGATCGGACTCAGAGATACAATTGATCCCCTGGGGGGTTCCTACTTCATAGAGACTTTAACAAAAGAGATGGAGGAAAAGATTCTGGAGGAGATGGAAAAGGTAGAGAAGATGGGCGGAATGGTGGAGGCGGTTGCATCCGGTTATGTGCAGCGAGAAGTGGCCAGACAGGCCTACGAGTTTGAGAAAAAACTCCAACAAGGGAAAGTGACAAAGGTGGGAGTGAATAAGTATACAGAAGGCGCTGACATGGAGGTGGAACTGCACGAGTACAACGAAGAATGGGCCCAACTGCAAATTGAAAGGCTCCAGGACTTGAAAAAGACCAGGGATAACAAGGCCGTTAAGGAATCACTCAAGGCACTGGAGAAGGCAGCCGAGGAACAGGAAAATGTCATGCCGTATCTGCTGGACTGCTGCAAAAGCTATGCAACCGTTGGGGAGATGGCAAACGTCTTCAGGGACGTCTTTGGAGAATTCAGGGAACCGAGCATCTTCTAGTCACCCCCTCCCTGCCCTCCCCCTCGAGGGTGAGGGTTGGGGTGGGGGTGAATTTGGAATTTGGAATTTGGATCAAAAAAAAATCATGACTCCCATTAGGTTTTAGGAGAAGGCACGTTGGAAGATAAAGATACACTAAGGGGGAAAAGGGTTCTCATAGTCGATGACGAACCGGATATTCTAGAAAGTCTGGAAGACATCCTAGATATGTGTGTCATAGATAAAGCCCCGGATTTCGAGACGGCCAAAGGTCTTCTCGAAGAGAACACTTATGATGCGGCCATTCTCGATATCATGGGTGTCCACGGCTACGATTTGTTGGAGATTACCACTAAAAAAGATATCCCAACCCTGATGTTAACTGCCCACGCCCTGGATCCGGAAAACTTCGTCAAATCCATAAAGAAGGGGGCCCTCGGTTACATTCCAAAAGATAAAATATCGGAGATAGACACTTTTCTCGAAGACATCTTGGAGGCGCATGAAAAGGGAACCAAGAAGCTCGGCAAATGGTTTGCCAGGCTGGAACCTTTTTTTGTGGAGAAGTTTGGCGCCTATTGGGAGAAGAAAATCAAAGAGGACCCGGAATTCTGGAAGAAATATATTTAACGAGGCAAGCTCGTGGAAGAAAGGAGGTGAAAGAATAAGGTTATCGGGAAAAAGGGTCAACACGTTATCCACCAACAAGGAGGTACATGAGATGAGAAAAATAATAGGATTTGTATTGGTTGGAATCATTTTGGCATCATTCTGCACAATCATTTTGATGCCAGAACCCGTCAAGGCAGGGCCGATTAGATTAAGCTATGCCCAATTCGCGCCACCTTCCACCTTTGTAGGTGTTCAGCTTGAAAGGTGGAAAAAGGAGGTGGAAAAGCGCACTGGAGGCAAGGTTGTAATAGATGCCTTTCACGGGGGCACGTTGCTTGGTGCAAAAAACATGATGGATGGTGTGATTGCAGGCACAGCTGATATAGGCTCGCTGTGCATGGCTTACCAACCTGGCCGTTTCATCATCACCAATGCGACCAGTCTGCCCCTTGGATTCACTAGTGCGCGCGTGGCTAGCCTTACGCTCTGGGATCTGTATCTGAAATACAAGCCCAAGGCCTTTTCGCAGGTCAAGGTCTTAAGCATGTACACGTGCGGAACTTCCAACATCATGTCTAGAGTTCCAGTAAGAAAACTAGAGGATCTTAAAGGCTTGGATCTGAGGGCCTCGGGTGGCGCTGCCAAGATTTTAAAGGCCTGGGGTGCCAACCAGGTGGGTATGCCCATGTCCGCAACCCCAGAGGCCTTGCAAAAGGGCGTGGTTAAGGGTCTGTTCTCGTCCCTTGAGGTGATGAAGGACTTCAAGTTCGCCGAAATCTGTAAATACGTGACGGTGACTGACACAGTTATCTATCCCTTTGCTGTGGTCATGAACATGAAAAAGTGGAATTCTTTGCCCAGAGATGTACAGACGGTCATGGATGAGATGGCCAGGGAGCATGCGGAATGGACAGGGACTTATATGGACGAGCACGTGATAGAGTCCGTTGAGTGGTCCAAGAAGACACAAGGCGTGGAAATCATTTATCTCCCAAAAGCAGAAAGAGTGAGATGGGATGCGCTCCTGGAACCTATTACGTCTAGCTGGATCAAAGAGACAAACGCGAAAGGCTATCCTGCAGCTGCTATTGTGGATGACATTAAGGGGTTTATGAAGAAATACTAACAGGGGTATTGAGGCCCCTTGCAGTCCCCACACGGAATGCGGGGGTAGGGAATGCACCTGCCCTGTTGAATCCTCCCAAGGGGTGCGCCCCAATTAAACAGGCTGTGCGTTTAACGGGGTAAACGTAGCGGAATTCAATGGGACGAACTGCGCATTTTCAATTGGGCTTTAGATCCAATAACATGGTGGATTGTGGGCTCCAGAATCAATTTATTAGACTCTGGAGTCCACAGTCCGTATCAATGATCACCAGATATGGCAAGGAAACCCGATTTCCATGTGGGGCATCGAAAGGCTGACATGAGGGCTCTCGAAAAGATAAGCAATTTCCTAAATCAAGTTCTCCTTTGGATGGCTGGGTTTTTTTTGGTCGCTATGATCTTTATGACCGGCGCTAACATAATCATTCGTATTTTCTGGATGCCGATCAGAGGCACATATGAATTGATGGGATATTTTGGCGCTATAGTGACGGCCTTTGCTTTGGGTTACACCCAAGTTGGACGTGGTCATATTGCGGTAGATATCTTGGTTCTCCGGTTCTCAAAAAGGGCCCGGAGAATTCTAAATGGAATCAATTACTTCATTTGTATGGTGTTCTTTGCCATCATCGCTTGGCGGATCGCCATATATGCCACAACACTGTGGAAGTCAGGAGAAATCACTGAAACCCTCCGGATCATCTATTATCCTTTCACTTATGGCGTTTCACTCGGGTGTTTTATTTTATCCCTCGTCTTATTGGTTGATCTCTTGAAATTGTTCTTTAGAGACAAGGAGGCCGATGGATGAACTTAGCACTCGTTGGAATTCTCGGAATTATTATCCTGCTCCTCGTCCTATTTTTTCTGGGAATGCCAGTCGGGTTTGCCATGGCTGTGGTGGGATTTTTCGGCTTTGCTTATGTGGTCTCTTTTGATGCGGCTGTAAGCATGGTAGGCATTGATATATGGACTACATTCTCAAAATATGGTCTCACCGTCATACCACTATTTATCCTAATGGGGTACCTTGCATTCAACTCTGGTATTGCTGAAAAGCTTTATAATACTGCTTATAAGTGGTTCGGCCACTGGCGTGGAGGGCTCGCCATTGCAACCATTGGTGCCGATGAGCTTTTTGCTGCGATCTGTGGTTCCAATACGGCTACAGCGGCCACAATGGGAGCAATAGCTTTGCCGCAGATGCGGAAGTACAATTATGATACAAGATTAAGCAGTGGTACGGTCGTCACCGGCGGCACGCTGGGAACGGTCATGCCCCCAAGTGTCCTTCTCATTATCATCGGATTGCAAACAGAACAATCTATCATCCAACTTTTCTTGGGTGGCATATTACCTGCCGTCCTTTTGGGAATTCTGTTCATTCTTACCATCATTGTCATTTGTCGAATCAATCCGAAGTTTGGTCCAGCCGGACCGAGGACAAGTGTCAAAGAGAAGATAAAATCCCTCACCGGTGTCATTGAAGCTTTAGCCATATTTGTGCTGGTCATAGGTGGTTTGTACGCCGGCGTATTTACACCGACCGAAGCCGGGGCAGCCGGTGTCATATTAACACTTATCGTCACCCTGCCAACCCGCAGACTGAGCTGGCAAGGTGTTATCAATTCTATGAAGGATTCGTTGAAGATATCCTGCATGGCCTTTGTTCTTGTCACAGGGGCTCTGATTTTTGGTCGTTTCCTAGCCGTGACGAGGCTTCCCTTTATTGTTGCGGACTTCACAGCCTCCCTGCCTGTGTCACCTTACCTCATATTGACAATTATTTTGTTGATCTATTTGATCGGAGGCTGTTTCGTGGATGCGTTGGGTTTCCTCGTGCTGACAATTCCTATCTTTTTTCCGCTTGGAAAGGCCCTTGGTTTCAATGCAATCTGGTACTCTATAATCATCACCATGGTCACAACATTGGGGGCGATCACACCACCTGTGGGAATCAATATATATGTGGTCAAGGCCTTGGCTCCGGAAATAGCCCTTGGCACTATTTTCAAGAGCGCATCCTTTTTCTTGTTGGCCTGTGTTCTCTGTACCATTATTCTTATAATCTTCCCTCAAATCGTTTTGGTCATACCAAACATGGCACGCTAGTTACAAAAATTGGAGTACTGGAGTTATGGAGTATTGGAGTAATGGACATGGAGGAATAATCTTTTTCAAGAAATATTGCCCCATACTCCAGTACTCCAACACTGCACTACTCCATATTTGAATAATTAGAGCAGGAATGGAGAAGATCATGGGGAAAACTTTTATGCCCACAGTAAAGACAAGGGAGGAATTGTCAGATCTTCAAGTGGAAGGGCTGAAGTGGACAGTCAACCACGCTTATAAAGGATCCTCTTTTTACCGCAACAGATTCGATGAACAGGGTGTAAAACCCGAGGACATACGTTCACTCGACGACCTGGAAAAGCTCCCCTTCACCACCGCTGATGACCTGAGGGAGGGGTATCCATTTCCGCTCCTTTCGGTTCCTTTCGAAAAGGTGGTGCGCATCCACGCCTCATCCGGGACCACAGGAAAGAGGAAAGTCCTCTGCTATACCCAGAAGGACATTGATGACTGGATCCATTTCTTTGCGCGTTGCTATGAGATGGCCCAGTTGACACCCGAAGATAGGGTCCAGATGGCCGTGGGTTATGGCGTTTGGACGGCTGGTGTTAGCTTCCAGATGGGATGTGAGGCCTTCGGCGCCATGGCCATTCCGGCAGGTCCTGGAAATCTGGATATGCAGTGTCAGTTCTTGGTAGATTTCCAGACCACGGTGATGGTGTGCACCGCATCGATGGCACTCCTTCTTGGCGAGGAGGTAAACACGCGGGGCATTAAAGATAAAATCAATCTCAAGAAATTGATTTTCGGTTCAGAGAGGTCTAGTGATGCCATGCGGCAGCGCTTTAAAGAACTTCTTGGTCTGGAGGATATGTTCGATATTCCAGGGTTGACAGAGCTCTATGGTCCGGGGACAGGATTGGATTGCGTCTACCACACGGGAATCCACTACTGGGCTGATTATTACATCGTGGAAATCCTTGACCCTGATACGCTCAAGCCTGTTCCGGAGGGTGAGACAGGGGAGATGGTGGTTACCACATTGAAAAAGGAAGCTGCCCCCCTCATACGTTATAGAACAAGAGATTTGACAAAACTGGTTCCCGGAGATTGCCCCTGCGGGTCTATCCTGCCGAGGCACGACAAGATCCTGGGTCGTTCAGACGACATGATTATCTTTAGGGCTGTAAATATCTATCCAGGCCAAATTGACCACGTCCTGTCAGACCTTGAAGGGATTGGGAGCGAATACCAAATACATCTGGAAAGAAAAGAGGATGGTAAAGACTATATGACCCTAAAGGTGGAGCGCGGTCAGAATGTTGAGAGCAGTCGAGACGGCGAGCTGGGAAAGAAGATAGGGGATGAGATTAAGAAGCAGATCTTGGTGAGTGCGAACGTGGAGCTTGTGGCGTACGGATCATTACCACGATCCGATAGAAAGAGCAAAAGGGTATTTGATAATAGAGAGGAATAGATTCTAGATTTGCGATTCCTGAACTAGGTCAGGAACAAGCTTTAGATTTTAGATTTCGGGATAAGGAAATCGGCGCTTTGATGTCATTGCCAGGCTGACGAAGGACCCCGAAGCAATCTCTCACTTAACCGGATAAATATGAAAAAATTTGATTACTACCAACCTCAAGCACTCAAAGAAGCCTTTTCCCTCATGGAGAAATTGAAGGGCCGTGCGAAATACATTGCAGGAGGCACGGATATTCTGGTGAGGACAAAGCAAAAGGCCATCCATCCTGACGCATTAGTCTCCCTGAGGGGGATAAGCACACTGAAGAATATCAGGCATAATGGTGGATTATATTTGGGAAGTATGACCCCTTTCAGGGATGTGGAAAGAGATCCCGTTATTGCCCAGAAATACCCTGCACTGACACAAGCCGTTTCACTTCTTGCAAATCCCCAGGTCAGAAATGTGGCCACAGTAGGAGGCAATCTGTGCAATTCTGCTCCATCCGCAGATTGTGCCCCTCCCCTCATGGTCATGGAAGCCACTTTGAAATTGCAGGGCCCGGGTGGGGAACGGGAAGTTCCCATTGATGATTTTTTTACCGGGCCCGGCGAGAATTGCATGGAGGCCGAGGAGGTATTAACCCAGGTCCACATCTCGGAGCAGGCAAACAACACCGGCATGGCCTTCTTGAAGGTGGGTAGAGTGGCGCAGGATATCGCCGTTGTCAATGCTGCGGCCTTGCTGGTTATGGATAATAAGAAATGTCGGGAATGCCGATTGGCTGTGGGGGCTGTCGCCCCTGTGCCTTTAAGGCTGAAAAATGTGGAACAGGTCATAGAGGGTGAAGAGATTAGCCCTGAATTATTGGATCGCGTCAGTCAAATGGTGGAACAGGAGGTAAGCCCCATCACGGATGTGCGTTCCACGGAAGAATACAGAAGGATCATGTCCGGGGTGTTGATAAAGCGAGCTATCCAGCAAGCCTTAAGGACTGCGGAAGGCGCCCGCCTGCCTCGCCTGCGCGAGAGCAATGGCGGGCAGGGAACTGGCAATGCGGAAATGATGCAACCCCGGCAACCTTCCAGGATTGATGCCGAGCCGGATACAAAAAGATCCGAAATCGAAATTCCGAAATCCGAAATCCGAAGGGTAATCAGCTTCAACCTAAACGGCTTTGAGGTCTCTGCTGAAGTAGAACCCCACAAGATGCTGTTGCAGGTCATCAGAGACGAATTCCAGTTGACTGGGACAAAGGAGGGTTGTGGTGAGGGTGAGTGCGGATCATGCACGGTGCTGGTGAACGGCATGAGTATAGATTCATGCCTGTATCCCGCTTTCGAGATCGAAGGGAAAAAAGTAACGACCATTGAGGGGATGCTCGGGGAAGGTCACACGCTCCACCCCATTCAGGCGGCCTTTGTGGAAAATGGGGGCGTGCAGTGCGGCTTTTGTACACCAGGTATGATCATGTCTGCAAAGGCACTTTTAGATGAAACCCCTGATCCCAGTGAGGAGCAGATAAAGAGAGGTATTTCTGGGAATTTGTGTCGCTGCACGGGATATGTCCAGATCATTGATTCCGTAAAAAAAGCTGCGGAGAATCTTTAACACCCCCTCCCTTCCCCTCCCCCTTGAAGGGGGAGGGGAGGATTGGGGTGGAATGAGGATGAGAATGAGTGAGTTCAACTTCATCGGCAGTGAAACGCCAAGGCCAGATGCTCCGGACAAAGTAGCAGGAAAGGCTGTATATATCCATGACCTTGTTAGGCCTGGCATGCTTTACGGAAAGATAAAGTATAGCGATTTAGCACACGCCGGAATCAAACATATTGACACGTCGAAGGCTGAGAGGCTGCCTGGCGTTCGAGCCGTCATTACGGGCTACAACACCCCCGAAATCAGGATCGGATTCATCAAAGATAACTTTGCCCTGAAGAAGGACAAGGTGCGGCAGTTCCGCGATGAGGTGGCTGCGGTAGCTGCAACAGATCCGGAGATTGCTGAGGAGGCGGTTGATCTCATTGAGGTGGAATACGAAGAACTTCCCGGCGTGTTCACACCTGAAGATGCTATGAAGGAGGATGCCCCGCTCGTGCATGACTTCGATTCTAAAGGGAAACCCAAAAAAGACAATCTGGTCCCAGTCCCCTGGAACTTTGTTGCTGGCGATACTGAAAAGGCCAAACAGGAGGCGGCATTCATTGCGGAAGACTCCTTTCAAACCCCACTTATACAGCAGTCATGCCTGGGCACGGCGGGGTGCATAGCGGAGTTTGATCTGCAAAACAACCTGCTCATCCACACAAAAACACAGATTCCCTTTTTGGCACAGAATGATTTTAATCGGGCCCTCGCGGCCATGGGGCTGAGAGGGAAAAACACAAGGGTCATTATTCCGACGCTAGGAGGTTCTTTTGGGACGGGACTTGATACGCACGGGTATGAGTATATCGCCATCCTTTTGGCCTTCAAGACCGGCAGGCCGGTCAAGATCGTTCTAAGCCGTGAAGAGGAATTCACCGCGCTGTCACCCCGACAACCCACGAAGACCTATATTGCTCAGGGATGTGACAAGGAAGGTAAACTCACCTTTCGAGAAGTGAGAATGATCCTTGACAATGGGGCTTATACCTCCTGGGGTGCCACGACGCCAAGCGTCATGATTCTTCCTGTATCCTCGCTTTACAGGGTCCCCAATGTGTTTTACGAGGCCAAGATCGTATATACCAACAACACCTACTGCCAGGCCATGAGGGGATATGGGAATCCGCAGGCGACTTGGCCCATAGAGAGCAATATGGACCAGCTTGCCGAGGCAGCTGGCATGGACCCTTTTGAGTTCAGGATGCTGAACAGCAACATCCCGAATGAGATTACCCCCATGGGGCTTGAGATCACG
>JASFIT010000052.1:0-16881 GCA_050122535.1 Desulfobacteraceae bacterium
CTTTATATCAAAAAGAAAGCGAACGATTTGATACTGGTCAACAGAACTGGGAGAGCCAGGGGTACCCTTACATTTCCAGCTTCACAAGCCGTATGGCACACTCATTGGCAACATTATAATCGGATTCCTTCTCACCGGGCATTGTCGCCCAACCCTGCTCTTTTACAAAGTCAGCTCTCTTCCAGGAGTCTAGTGCTTTCAACTCCTTGAGCCGCTCTACCCTGTTCGGGTCTTGCATGAACTGTACGACAGAAATCGGTGCCAAGCGATCGACTACAGCGGCTGTAGCAATTTCGTGAGCCTGAGCTTTGGCAGAGTTACTTGTCACTACCCATCCTGCCGAGAAAATGACAATAAGCAACACAACCATGCCGGCCGCCATTCCCCATGCAAACGTTTTCATATATTCTTTTTTCATCTAAGTTGCCTCCTCTAAATTCTATAGGGTTAACCATGCAAACCTCCTTACTCCTGGAAACGGAGGTCCATTTTTAAAATGAAAGCCATTTCTTTCTAACGGTTTACTGGTAGTAGCAGTGCTAACCCTGGTTAAGATATATTTTGCTCGGATAGTGTGGTGAGGCTGAAACATAAGAACATAATGAAAGGATAAGCGATCCAAAAAGGAGGGGAGAAAATAAAGGGGAGGAAGAAACCGCTTCTTGCAGCCTTAAGCTATTATATGCAAGCATCCTTTTTCGCCATGCTATTTCAAGCTCCCAACAGAACATCCACGTCCCATCGGGAGCATGCTTAAGGCAGTTTGAGTCGTTTTTTCATGGGAAGGCCCTTTCTTGGGGTTAAGACATGGAGGGAGCTCAAAACCCCTGTCTTTAATAGTAAAGTCATGTTGCTAATTATATTAAAATTTATCAACTATCAGGTTGGGTTGATGATTAATAAGCCAACAGAACTATCTTTGGAATGACCTCCCTAGGTGCCGTTATTGTCTTCGGATGCAACCCTTTTAGTATATTTTGTGAAGCATGGCCGGAAGAAAAGATTCACGAACATCCGAGAAGCCTTTTAAGTGCTACCTCATATTAAATGGAATAGCAGTTTTACAATATTATCAGCAAGTAACGTTAATTTTATTGAGATATAATTAAAAGTTATTTTATCTTTTTTACTTTTATAAAGTTTATTTTAACGGAAAAAAACAAGCCAAGGTTTTATTCAATTATCTATATTTTATTTGAACAAAAAAAATAAGTCAAGTTTTTATTTAATTTTCCTAATTGTTATTTAAGTTTTTTGCCATAATAGACCTATTTTACCAAATGCTTTATCATCTCTTTGCGCATAACCCCTCAGCATCTTGGGGCTTTTCTCTATAAAGAAAAGACCAGATAGACAGGGGCTTTTGCCCGCACCAAGCCCCCTAAGGTCCGTGCATGATAGTTTCTCCTGCCTTATCGGCGGGATTCAAACCCTTCAAAGGTCCACTCTGTGTTAAGTCGAAGAAAAACAGACGATAGGGAAATAGAGGTGTTTTACTGAGGATCTGTTAATTTATTGAGGACTAAAAGACCACCTTTTCACCAAACCAACATCTTGTGGTCCTTTAGCACACTGAAAAAGTGCACAATACTTGCCATAGTCGATGGTCGGGCCAAATTCAGTTTTATTGAAGGTTACATCTGGTAGTCGTAAGTTTTTAGGCCTCGCCACGCTAAGCAATTATAGCAGTATTCGAAAGTCCTCGATCAATAGGTAATTAAGGGGGTGACCGCGAGATGTTGGGGTCGCCTATTTCAGACTTTATGGCTCAGAAGAATAGGCCCCTTTTCATATACCTTTCCCCACAACAAAAATAGCCGATTCGGGAGGATCTATTTTCCAATTGTCCCTTTGCCATTCAGCCGAGCTCTGGTAAACTGCAGCTTCCGGAGATGTGAATGCCTGTCGGATCACCTGCTTTCCGGCCGAGACCCGGGTCTGGGGCCCAATAGTTAATCCCGCCATAGACAAGCCTTTAATGAATGACAAAAGGAGGTGGAAATGATCAGTTTTAAAAGACTATTTACTCCCGTTCGGTCCATGAATTCCGAGGAGGCGAAGGAACTCATCGCTAAACAGCCGGAGGGTTCCTATATGCTTCTAGACGTGCGTCAACCGGGCGAGTATGAAAAAGAGCATATTCCGGGGGCCAAACTGATCCCCATGGCCGACCTGAAGGACTCTTTGCAGGATTTGGATCCGGGAAAACCCGTTGTCACTTACTGAGCGGTAGGTGGGCGCAGCCGTGTTGCAGCGCAGTTACTTTCTGGACTGGGGTTCAAGGAGGTCTACAACCTTGAAGGTGGCATCAAGGCATGGGGAGGCGCTAAGGCCGAGGGGCCCGTAGAACTGAATATGGACCTCATCAGGGGGGATGAATCCCCTATGGAAATTATTAGATTGACCTACGGAATGGAAAAGGCTCTAGAGAGCTTCTACTCCACATTGAAGTCCGGCAGCGATGATCCAGAGCTTCAACGGTTCTATCAAGACATGGTAGCCGTCGAGCAGATTCACAAAGGTAGGCTGTTTGAACTGCACAAAGAGCTCAACCCACCCGGCCAGGATCGGGATGCCTTTGAGGCGGCCATCGACACCCAAATCATGGAAGGGGGATTTAATTTGGAGGAGTTTATGGAGAAGAACGCCTCTTTCATGAATTCTGTCAATGAGGCGCTAAACCTGGCCATGATGCTGGAGACACAGGCCCTTGACCTCTACCTAAGGTTCTCCGAGAAAAGCGCAAAAGCCACGACCAAGGACGTACTCTTCAAGCTGGCTGACGAGGAAAAGGCACACCTGGCAGCATTGGGCGACCTCCTGGAAAAACGGCTATGATCGGCACAAGATTCCCTTTGAGGGATATGGTGGCTCAACCTATACTCATTTAGAGGTAAGATGGAAATATCAGAATTTATCGTCTCCAACGAGGCGACGATCAGAATGACGTTTTTTGTAGGCATCTTTGTTGTCGTTGCACTCGTAGAACTCGCCGTGCCGCGAAGACCGTTGACCACCTCAAAGACCGGTCGCTGGTTTGCGAACATCGGTATTGTCATCATCAACACCGTGGTTTTACGGTTGTTAGTCCCGGCGGGCGCCTTAGGGATTTCGGTGTGGGTGGGACGGCAGGGGTGGGGCGTGTTCAACTACGTGGACTGGCCTTTCTGGGTCGAAGTGATCCTATCGGTGATTTTGCTCGACTTCGTCATCTACCTTCAGCACTTGATGTTCCACGCTGTCCCCCTGCTGTGGCGGCTCCACATGATGCACCATGCGGACCTGGATTACGATCTCACCACCGGCAACCGGTTCCACCCCATAGAGATCATCATCTCAATGGGTATCAAAGCTGCCGCCATTTCTGTGTTAGGCGCACCGCCCATGGGTGTGATCATTTTCGAAATCCTGCTGAACGGCACGGCCATGTTCAATCACGGCAATTTCTACATACCCCTGGGAGTCGACCGAATCCTGCGGCTGATGGTGGTAACACCGGACATGCACCGGGTCCACCACTCGGTCTTTCCCTCGGAGACCAACAGCAACTTTGGGTTCAATCTCCCCTGGTGGGATCGGCTCATGGGAACATACCGCGCCCAGCCGACCAAAGGCCACGACGGTATGACCATCGGGCTAAACCAGTTTCGGGATCCGAATCGTCTGACCCTGCCTAAGATCATCGCACTGCCCTTCATCGGCAAGGGTGGCAGCTACGCTATCGGCAGGAGGGGCATGCGAGGGGAACAGACCCCGGACGGAACACCAATCATTAAAAAGAAGGAAAGGAAACGTGACTAATCACAATTTCTACGGGACTGGGTCCGGTTGGTACGAAAACCGCTTGTCTTGCGGCCGAAGGACTCAAGGTGAAACTCTATGATGACAGGAGGCACCGGGAAAAGGCCGTGAAGATGGAAATCAGACCCGAAGATCTCAAGAGCGAGGCTGAAGTGAGAGGGGGTAGAGTACTATATATTGTAGTAGTCTGCTTTGGCGCTAGATTCAACAATACTTGCCATAAGCGATGGTCGGGTCAAATTCAGTTCTATTGAAGGTTACATTTGCTAATCATTAGTCTTTCGGGCTTTTCACGCGAACGAATCAGAGAAGCAGAAATCAAAGCCCGGCGACGATTTGGTAATGCTGCTGTAGCATTAGCAGTCAATTAGATCTCCAAATTAGACAATAACTCTAGTCCTTGGCGATATCCTCAAGCATTTCCTCTATGTCTTCCCCGGCATCTCCCATAACTTCCGCAATTGTTCCACCAAACATCATCCCCATAATCCCTATATTCATCGTGGATATATATACTTGTCCGCCACTAGTTTCATAAATTCCTATCCCCAACGGCATCATTGTGGCGACTTTTTTATCCTCATCACTTTCCAATATCTTCTGTGCATAATGAGGTTGGCATAATGAAACAATCTTTACTTTCGTCATATCTTTATGACCAGCATCAAGTATGTTTTTCTGAATGTCGAAGATCGCAGGAACCTTCCATTCTTTTTGCTTTGTAACTGATTCATTTACTGCCGATACGGTGTCCTCAAAATTCAGTCTGCTTTTATGCACATTAATCATCATTCTTGGCATTACCTGCCACACAGCAATTCCTGTGAGCAACACACCCACGATCAATCCTATTACGAATTTCGATACAGACTTTTTCACGGTAAACCTCCTATCTTTTTCAACATTTGTTAATAGATCAAAACCTCAATTTTCTTTGAAGGGTAGTACACAAGATATTGTAGTCAAATCTCATAGGTAGAAATCCAAGGTTCCTTGCCATATGACGCAATCGGGGAAAAGTGTAGATTACATCTGAATACTTGAGAAATTTGGGCTTCCCGATGGTGCACAAACAGAACTCTTTACTTTGGCAAAATTCCAGAATACGCGTCGTAGTATTTACTTTTGGCCGCGGCTGAAAATGAAATCAATTATTGAGAGTCGCGAGCGGAATGGATTTCTCTTCTATGGACGACTTCATGGTCAATCCCGTTTTTTCACTTCACACAGCAGGGCCTTGTATACCGGGAAGCCCGAAATCGGATCTCGGTTTTCAAAGTCAGTTACGTAGTTGGCATTGGCTTCTCGCCATTCCTCTGCATGGATAGGACTCCCTCCTCCCACATTTAGCTCCACCTGTCCCGTCATCACATCATCAGTCACCTTGGCCCACACGCCTACACGTCCCCGGGGTGATTCAACCCATACCCTGTCCTGGCTTGAAATTTCCCGCGCTTCCGCATCCACAGGGTTAATCAGAACTTGCGGTTTCGGTTGCATCTTTAACAGCCCCGGGATGTTCAGATGCTGTGATCGAAACGCCGATTGCAGCCTAGCCCCGGTATTAAGCACCAACGGGTATTTTCTATAGAGCTCGGGGCTCCCCAAAGGGCCTTCAATCGGCTCCACGTATACAGGTAGACCATCATACCCGTACTTCTCCAGCAGGCTCGATACAAGCTCTATCTTCCCTGAGGGCGTATTGAATCCGGGTTTACCCCCCTTGCGCAGGAGCCGTTTGGCATACTTTCGGGATTCCTGCGTGCCAGCATCGTACCGGACCCCCTCCGGATGAGCCTCGAGATCCTCAAGAGACATGGGTCCCCCCTCCAAAGCAAAACTGACCCGATCTTCCTCCGTCGTCGGGAAAAGATTCCCATACCCCAGCCCCCCTGCAAGTTCCGTCAAAAACAGGAACCCGGACTTCGCTTCTCCTATGGGTTCGATAACCCTTTGCCTTAACTGACAGACCCCTTCCGGATATATCTGATACCCCAGATTCTCATAATTTGTGGTCGCAGGTATTACGATGTCCGCGTACATCGCATCTGCCGTCATAAATCGGTCGTATGTGACCATAAAATCAAGCTCTTTGAAGCATTCCTTCCACAACTCGGGATTGGGCAGGCTAGTCAAAAGTGATGAACCGAAAATCAACAGGGCCTTGACCGGATAAGGATCACCCTTCAAGATCGCTCTAGGAGCTTCCATAAACTGTGCCGTTTTGAGCAAATCACAAAAGAGGGGATACTTGTCAGCGCCTATGGGTTTCACACCGTCAGGCGGATCTAGGTTGATACGCGTAAACCGCACCGGACTGCGCGCTCTGAACATGAGCCCTCCGGGAACATCTATATTATCCGTTATGGCCCAGAGGCTTAAGACAGCCCGGATGTTTTGCACACCACTGTTGGTATACTCAAGCCCTGTGTACATGACCAGCGAGGCTCCCTTGGCCCCAGCTATCGATCGAGCCAACTCTACAATGGTCTCCCGGGGTACCCGGGTGATCTTTTCCGCCTTCTCTGGGGGAAAGTGTTGAACGTACTCACTAAGCTTCTCAAAACCTGACGTCCAGTTTTTTACAAACGCCTTGTCATAGATCCCCTCGTTGATAATAACATTCATCATGCTCAGGGCGAGTGCTCCGTCTGTGCCGGAGCGCACACCAATCCATTTATCGGCCTTCTTGGCAATATCCGATCGCATATGATCGATAACAAATACCCTGGCTCCCCTCTTTTTAGCATCGAGAATCTTCTTTACCTTATCCGGAGGCGAGTCCGTGGGCGGATTTGCGCCCCATATCACCACCAGATCCGTATTATCAAAGTCCGGGTAGATCCTATGCATGTCAATTCCGATGGTCGATATTGAAGCGAAGATGCCGTAAGACACATAGCAAACCGCAGAAACACCCGCTCCATTGGGAGACCCAAAGGGAAATAAGAATCCCGAAGCACCATTGGTGGTAAGACCACGAATCCCAAAAACGTCAATGAGCTTTGAGTCGAAACTGCCACGGCCAAAATAGCTCATCACGGCTTCCGCACCATACTCCTTCTTAATTTTCTGGAACGCGTCAACGATGCGGTCCATCGCCTCATCCCAGCTTATGCGTTCAAATCTCCCTTCACCCTTTTCACCAACGCGGAGCAAGGGATAGTTTAAACGGTCGTTAGAATAGACGATTTCGTTTGAGTGGACCCCCCGAACGCATACCACACCGACAGGATGGCCCTTAATGGGCGATATATTCTCAATTTTACCGTCAATCAACGTCACGTTCACACCACAGCCTCCTGGGCATATTCCGCATATACTGGTTACTGTTTCCTTACTCATTTTAACACCTCACAGCCATGCAATGTTGGTAGAGACAATAGTAGATTTTGGCTGAAAGTACGCTCCCCAGAAGTCCTGATTTCTTAGTCTATTCGTCACTCGGGCAGGATTAAGGACAGCCCAAATCAATCTTTGCTTTTCGGTGGATCAAGAATCTCAAGACTTTATGCCAAAGTCTGAACTTTGCGAAAAGCACAAAATACATAATCGAAACTTTTCACGGAAATCATCGACTTAGTGTGATCTAACAAGACGAGAAAAATCTCCTGCTGTGACCTGGGTCAAATCATCAAAAATAAGGGCTGAGGACGTGACTGCAGCCAGGACTGCACGGCGGCTGGTAGTCGTGACGGCAATGCATGGCATCCCAGCCTTATGGGCCGCTTCTACGCCCGCCGGGGTATCTTTCACAACAATACAACCTTCAGGGGGTAGCCCCAGAGCTTCGGCTGCTCTCAAAAACAGGGTCGGCTCCGGGTTGCTGGCGGGCAGTTCTTCGCCAGAGAGGAGTGCCTGAAAGCGTTGCCGGATTCCAAGTATGCCTAGCACCAGCTCCACTTCGGCCTTTGGTGTAGAGGAGGTGATCGCCTGTATCCAGCCTGCCCTTTCAAGTTCCTTTAAAAGAGAGAGGGCACCAGGCATGGGACGAACGAGCCATTGGGCCTCCATGCGAAAGATCTCTTCTTTGCGGCCAGCAATGGTCTCCAGCTCGCTAGGCTCTGGCGGCCTGCCCTACAATTGGGCCAACATATCCCGGTTATTCATTCCAAAGAGGCCGTTAAAGGTGGGCCGGTCAAGGGGGATCTCCTTTTCAGCAAGTGCCGTGACCCAGCAGCGAAAGTGCGCCTCAGCTGTGTCAGCCAATACGCCATCCAAATCCCAAATAACGCCTTTGCTCATTGCAGGATCTCCAATAGAATAAAATTCAAAGGCTGCTCAAAAATCCCAGTGCTGTCACTCCCGCTTCCCGCCTTCGCGAGTGTGGGCCTCGCGGTGATAAACTCCGGTGGGAGTCTAGGCGGCGTCGGCATATCTGGATTCCCGCTTTCGTGGGAATGACATAGCCGTGTGATCATTCCCATGGTATGATTTGCAACCTGTTAAGGACCAGGTAGGATTAAAAGGTGGGCAAAAATTGGGGACAACCTCACAAACCGAAGTAGGCCTCTTTCACATCTGGATTTTCCAAAAGCTCGGCACCGCTCCCCTCTGCGACCAATCCCCCATTCTCAAGCACATAGCCGTATTCTATGATAGGGAGGACTGGCCGGGCATATTGTTCAGAAACCAATACGGTGATACCCGTCTCCTTATTAATCTCTCTAATAGCCTGAGCGAGTCTTATCTCTATGATCGGCGCCAGACCTAGTAGGGGTTCATCTAGAAGCAGGAGCTCTGGTTGAGCCATAAGAGCCCGACCGATGGCCAGCATTTGCTGCTCGCCACCGCTCAGAAATCCGCCTGCTCGTCCCTTAAGCCTCTTTAGTTCAGGAAAAAGAACGAATACATATTCCAGAGTCTTTTTGGCTTGTTCTCTGCTGGCCAAGTATCCACCCATCCTTAAGTTCTCTATGGTACTGCTTTCTGGGAAAATGAGGCGCCTTTCGGGACAGAGGATGATCCCCTTCTTGGCCCTTTCGCTCGGTTCAACCCTCAGAACGTCTTCACCTTTGAATTTGATTTCCCCGGTAAGCGTTATCCTTTCTCCACCTTTCATTTCCTCTTTCTTTTTTACGTCAAAGATGATGCCAGAGATGCAGTACATCAGAGAGGATTTGCCAGCACTGTTGGAGCCGAAAACCCCCACGATTTGGCCTTCATTGACTTGAAGACTCATATTGTTTACGGCCACTGCGTTTTCATAAAACAGCATCAGATCTTTGACCTGCAATATGGGAGTCACAGCTCTAATTCCTCCCCCAGATAGGCCCGCCTCACCCTTTCATCCTGCATAACCTGCTCCGGTTTGCCTTCGGCTATCTTTACACCGAAGTCAATGACCACCACCCGGTTTGCTACGCTGAAGAGTTCCCTCAGTCTGTGCTCAATCATTAATAGGGTTACCCCCTTCATACGAAGCCTTTCCACCAGTGGAACCATACTCGCGATTTCGCTCATGCTCAATCCCGAGAACACCTCGTCACAGATGATCACCTCCGGCCTCAGGGCCAGACACCTGGCAAGCTCCAACCTCTTGAGGTAGCCTAATGGTAGGGCAGAAGCAAGTTTGTACGGGACATAGGCATCTCTTTCAAAACCCACTTCTTCGAGCAAATCAATGGCCACCGCATCCCTATCCCCGCCTCTGCTGCCAGCAAAACGCCGGGCCCTTTTTGACCATAGGGGTACGATAAGGCTCTTGTATGCCCTTAGACTGGGATATGGCCTTACGATCTGAAAAGTTCTCGTAACACCAAGCTCAGCAATCTTGTAAGGAGGCTCTCCACTAAGTTTCTTATCCCTGAAAAGGACCTCACCAGCGTCAGGCCGCGTAAAGCCTGTAATGGTATTCACGATGGTGGTCTTGCCCGCACCATTGGGACCAATAAGGCCTAGCACTTCGCCTTCCATTAAATCAAAGGTCAGGTCGTTTACGGCCACAACGCCCCCAACGGACTTCTTAATATTCCTTACTTTGATAAGCGGTCTTTCTTCTTCCGCCATGTGAGCTACACCTTTACCCAGTGTTCAAATTGGTGGTATTTGCGGCCTGCCCAATTTAGCAGTCCCTCCGGCTTGAAGAGGATAAAGCCGATGAGTACGAAGCAGTACAGGACCACCCGGAGTTGCCCAAACCCGCGTAGTGCTTCTGACAGTGGGGCCAATATAAGGGCCCCCAGTGCTGGTCCCGCCAGGGTTCCTGGTCCTCCCAGAATAGTGGCGGCGATGGGCATGATGGTAAAGTCGACGGCAAAAAGGGATAACCCCGCAAACCCGGAGAAGTGTGAGACAAAGGCGCCCGCAAAACACCCTATGACCGTGGCAATGAACAGGGCATAGACCTTTACGCGGGTTATGTTCACTGCAGAGGCTAAAACGGCCTGATCATTGTCCTTTATACCCGCAAAGACAAGGCCGATATCCTCACCACACAGCCGCCTCACAGCGAAGATGGAAAATAGCACCACCACCATAATGAGATATACGCTCACCCACGTGCTGGGAAAACCTGCAACCGGGCTCAACCCCTCGGTACCCTTGAAAAGGCCTGCAGCGAGAATGACACTTTGGGCTAGAAACGGAAACATGAATGTGACAACCGCGAAGTAGATGCCTCGAAGGGGCAGACAGGGGAGCCAGAGCAGGGTACACACCAGAGCCCCACCCAGCGTGCCTATGGGTATCGACAAGGCGACTGGCAGAGCCAAGTAGTAGTTCAGGCTCCCGGAAATATAGCCCCCGACCCCGATCATAAATGCGCCGCCGATGCAGACCAGCCCTACGCGCTCGGCCAAGAAATCATACGAAATGGCAAGCAGTGCATAAACGGCTGCCAAACCCAAAACCCTTTGCCAATAGAGGCCTGGCACAGCCAACGGTGCTACGAGCAGCACAAAGACCAATCCTGCCCTGGGCATTAACAGGTACCCTACCTCCCGCCAGGAGGTAACCGCATACAGGCCTTCTGTTCTTGCCTTTATGCCACGGTCAAGCCTCTCTTTACGTCTTTCCTCATTTACCATCCCACAGTCCTTCGTACCTTTGATTCGATTCTAAGGTGATCAGGGCTAAACCCTTTCTTCCAATTCCTTCTGTTTCCCTAAGAGTCCGGAAGGTCTCACGATCAGAATGAAAATGATGAGGCCAAAGATAAGCACATTATTCCACATGGTTCCGCCAAAGGCAGACAGAATCGTTGTGCTTAGGCCAAGGACAATAGCGGCCAACAAAGTCCCTGCCCAGCTGCCCAGCCCCCCGATGACGCACACAGCGATGGCGTGAGTCAGCACGCTATACCCAGACTCCACGTTCACGTTGCCCAAAGGCATGACAGCTACGGCGGCTATCCCAGCCAGGGCTGAGCCAATGGCCAATGCAACAATAGCCATGCGATCGGAGTTTATACCGATCATCAAGGCAGCTCGTTCATGTTGGGCCATGGCTTTCAGGGCCAATCCGATCTTATGGTAGCGGGTGAAGAGCCAAATGGACCCGAGAATGAGTACGCCTACTGCGATGATGAGTAGGCGATGAATATCTATCATCAACCAGGATGTGGCGACCACACCGTCATAGAACGGTGGCAGGACATAGCCCGGACCGATAAATCCCTTAAATCCGCCAATGCCCTGCAAGCGTAATCCTTCCAGGATGGCCAGGGCGATAGCAAAGGAGACAATGATCTCTGATATGGGCATGCCCCTGACCCTAATCATGATAAACCGGTATATGGCCATGCCGGCCAGGGAAACGATAATGAGGGAAATGAGGATGCTCAGCCAGAAGGGTAGGCCGGCATTTTCTATGAAGCTCCACGTGATGAAGCCCGTCACAACATATAATGCCCCGTGCGCGAAGTTGGGTAGCCTGCTAATCCCGTAAACAAAGGAAAAACCGACGGCCATCAAGAAAAATGTCATGCCGTTTACCAATCCATAGACGATTACGTCCACGGCTGCCACCTCCCATGTAAGGCACTATTTACATTTGCTCAATATATAATAAGGTGTGGCCAAGGCTGTCAACTCGTATCTTTTAGTTGAGGTTGGATAATTGAGTGTAGCTTAAAGGAATTATCTAAACCAATGTGGATCACAGAAACGATCAAAAGGGAAATACGATTGTTAGGAAAGGTCAACCGGAATGAGAGGACAGTTATGCATGTCCCAATCATCTTTCGCGACTATGTAGTACGTGGCCTCAATCAGGAAGGCGTCTGACTCGGACCCGACCTTTCTGGTGGTCGGTTTTTTCTCATACGCTTGTTTCGTTGACTCGAGCTCCGGCCAGTCACCCTCTTCAACTGGTCTTTCAAATCCCATCATGTTTTCAATCAAATAGAAGCGCATTTTAAGCTTGACGCCAAAATGATTAAGAAGCTGTCGGAAAACGCCCATCTGCCATTCGACAAGCTCATGGCCCTGAGCAAAGTCGAAGGGCTGCGTTACCCTCATCCCTCGTCACTGCGGCGTACTTCTCTGTACGCCTCAGTCCTCGGGATTTGTCCGCGCTTCGCTTGGACTCCCCACCCTGCGGGCGGGTCCCCGGTTTCGGAAGCCTTGCATCTGGACATTTTCCACCAGCCTCCTAGAAGAAGGTTTTTCGACAGATTCTAAACTTGAAAGAACCACCCCTCTTACAACCTGGCACCCAGTTTATACCCTTCATGAATGGCCCTATGCATGAAACGGGGCTGGATCGCATCTCCTATCACATAGAGCTCATCACAAAAATATTCCAGGGAGGAGGCCAAGTCCTGCGCGGACTTTCTTGGACCAGCCATAATAATGGTCCCCGCCTCTATAAGCCTCTGCTTCCCCTTCTCATCCTTGACGAGCAAACCCTTCTCCTTCACCTCAACGGCCTCAGTCAGATTCAGTACATTGACACCAAATTCCTGGACCCAGGCCGCATGACGCCACTTGAACGTGGTACTCACGTCGTAATCAACCCGTTTTTGGGATTCCACCACCCAGACCTCTTTCCCTCGCGAGGCCAGGTGCTCGGCTGCGACCAGGCCCACCTTTCCGCCCCCGATAACGGCTACCTTGTCCGCCACCTCCGCATCCCCTTCCAACACCTCCCAGGCAGAGATCACATTCTCCCTGTCAATGCCCGGAATATCTGGTTTCACGATCTCAGCACCGGTTGCGACCACACCCACGTCCGGTCTTTCTTTGCCACAGAGCTTTCTGTCCACCTCCACACCCAGCTTCACCTTGATGCCTCTCTTCTTTATCTCCTTTTCATAATATCCAATCAGTCGCATGAGATCTTCGCCGCCCTTGATCTCCTTGGCCGCAGATATGACCTGCCCCCCTAAGCGATCCCTCTTGTCATAAATGGTCACATCATGACCCCGTTTGGAGGCCGCAATGGCACACTCCAGCCCCGCCAGACCACCTCCTATGACCATCACCTTCTTCTTTCGCACGCTGGGGGTGATGTGATACTCTGGGTCAATCTCATGCCCTAAGACAGGGTTGACCGTGCAGATGTAGGGTTGATTGGCAAAAAGCTTGGCAAGACAGATCATGCAGCCAATGCAGGGCTTGATCTCCTCCAACCGATCTTCCTCCACCTTGTGCAGAAGTTCAGGGTCAGAAAGAAAGGGACGGCAGACCTCCCAGAAGTCTATGACTCCCTCTGCAAGCGCTTTCTCTGCCAACACCGGGTCAGCCAGACGAGGACCGAAAGCCAGGGGCACATTTATCTCTTTTTTGGCGCGCTCTGCCAAATATAGCCAACCATCCAGAGGCACATCCCTACCCAGGGCCCCTGATCTGGATTCGTGCCAGCCAATGACCATGCTGATCATGTCCGCACCAGCCTCCTCAGCCATCTTCATGAACTCAATGCATTCCTCTTCGCTGCTCCCACCATATTCGTCCATCAATTCGGTGCCATTGAGCCTTATACATAACAGCTTGTCCTCCCCCATCGCCTTTTTCATGGCTTGAATCACCTCCACCATGAAACGGCCCCGGTTCCCCACAGAGCCTCCGTACTCATCGGTCCTTTTGTTTATAAAAGAGGAGAGAAAAGTGGCCAGCAGGTACCCCAGAAAACTGGTGATCTCAACCCCTTCATACCCAGCCTTGATGGACCGTACGGCCGCATCCGCGTGGTCTTGAATGGTTTGTTGAATCTCATCCTTGGTTATCTCCCGGGGGGGCCTGAAATGCTTCAGGGTCTGGGGCGTATCAGAAGATTGAAGACAGTAGTCCAAATCAATGCCCCCGTAGCGGCCCGCATGGAGGATTTGTTGTATGGCAATGGCCCCATCCCTGTGAAACATCTCCGCAACCCTGGCAATATCAGGGATGAACCGATCATCATTCAGGCATAGCTGGGTTGTATAGGCTTTGCCTGCACCGCTCTTGTCAGGATAGGCGCCCTGATTGGTGAAGATGCCGCATCCCATTTTGGAGATGACCTCGTCGCGGGCAAATTCCCGCTCTGTGAGAGAGCCATCCGGATTGTTGTAATTGGAAACGCAGCATGCTGCGTATTTCACTCGGTTTTTCGTCTCAAACTTACCAAACTGGCCTTTGCTGAACATGTGTAGAAACTTCTCTCTGCCATTCCCCATGAAATTTCTCCTTTTCAATCCATGAATATTGCCTTTGGTTTTGCTTTGGTGCGGGACACGGGGCTTAGAAGCGTGCATTTTGTATGAATTCACCTCTCCTGTCAACCCTCCTTCTCTTTACGTCCCACACCCTCACGCACCCCACCTCATAACGCCTTGACTTCCCAAAAACCTGTCTGATAAGAAAAAACCATGGGTTTATTGAAGATCTCCACAGGCCAAGAGACAGAAGTCCTTTATCTTGAAAAATCAGAGGAAGATCCGCGGGAAAGTCGAAAAATTTATGAATCTTGCCTATTTCCAGCACAACCCTTTTAAACAGAAAGGAGGTCCATATGGGGGCAAAAAAAATTTTGATGCTTGTGGGCGACTTTGTGGAAGACTACGAGGTGATGGTCCCCTTCCAAGCGCTCCAAATGGTGGGGCACACGGTAGATGCTGTCTGCCCAGATAAAAAAGCGGGGGATCAAGTCCGGACAGCCGTTCACGACTTCGAAGGAGATCAGACTTATAGCGAAAAAAGGGGACACAACTTCACACTTAACGCCAGCTTTGCTGACGTAAAGGCTGAGGACTACGACGCTCTCATCATTCCTGGAGGTCGCGCACCAGAGTACATTCGTCTTAACCCATCGGTGCTGAAGGTGGTACAATACTTTGCTGAACAGAACAGACCGATCGCAGCGATTTGCCATGGTGCCCAAGTGCTGGCAGCAGCGGGCGTGATTGAGGGGAAGGCCTGCTCAGCCTATCCTGCCGTGGGGCCTGATGTGAATAGTGCTGGGGGTCAGTATGTGGAGATCCCCATTGACAAGGCCCATATTGACGGCAACCTGGTCACTGCACCCGCTTGGCCAGCCCACCCGGATTGGCTCGCCAAGTTCCTCCAAGTACTGGGGACGAAGATCGAACCATAAGTCAGCATCGGGTTTTGGGGGTCATTCTGGCGAAAACAGACATACCGACTGCCTGGAAGCAGATCGATCTGACCCGACTCAAGGGAACTCTGCTGGTGTTGGGTGCGCCCGATGTGGGGAAAAGCACCTTCTGTCGCCATATCTTCGGGAGAGTCCAAGCCAAATCGGATCGCGTGGCTTACTTGGATGGGGATCCTGGCCAAGGGAGCCTGGGACCGCCCACCACTATGACGCTTGCCTTGGATGTTCTTGATTGTGAAGAATCGCCTACTTCCGGCCAGGTGTTTCGGTCCTTTGTGGGTGCCGTCTCCCCTACGGGGCACATGCTTCAGATGCTTGTTGGTGCAGTAAGGTTGGTCCAGGCCGCGTATGAGGCCAGGGCCCAGGTGGTCATCTACGACACAACCGGGCTTATTGACCCGGGCCAAGGCGGCACCCATCTCAAACAGTCTAAAATTGATTTGCTCCGGCCTTCGGTGGTTTTTGCGATCCAAAACAAAGAGGAGTTGGAGTACCTCTTGAGGCCCTTGCGCAGCAGCTCTCGCACGCAGGTTGTAGAGATGCGCCCATCCCCGGCTGCGCAGTGGCGAGATCCGCCCGCACGCAGAGCCTATCGTGCCGAGAGATTTGCGCGTTACTTTGCCGTTGCCCGCCCCATCACGGTGGACTGGGGTCAGATGGCCGTCTTCCCTGCGCCAGCTTTCAGTCTCAACCGTTTGGTGGCCCTGGAGGACAGAGAAGGATTCGCCCTTGGCTTGGGCATTGTGGTGCTATTTGAACGGAAATCCAAGCAGGTGACTCTTTTGACACCGCTGGAACCCCTGGATGACATAGATGCCATTCATGTGGGAGACGTGGAGGTGGATCCCGAGACCTTTGAGGATAGAGCTATATTTTCATAAATCATCTCACCTACGTTACTCGTGAAAGCGGTCGAAAGGAGAAGGATGACACAGACTGAGGCAGGCCATCGTCAGTATCCCGCGGCCATGGTAAATATCACGAACAGGTGCACACTTCGGTGCAAACACTGCTTCATCTACCGTGATGGAAACCCAAATGATCCAAGCAGCGAGATGGATACTTCCACGATGATCAGAAAGCTCTCTGAATTACAAGGGCGACATGGCATAGAGACCATGTTGTGGATGGGTGGTGAACCTCTCCTGAGGCCGGATGTACTAAGGAAAGGCGCTAAGCTATTTGAGAGAAACACCGTTACAACCAACGGCACTATTGACTTGATAGATTTGCCTCGCTGCACATATGTTGTTTCTCTGGATGGGCCACCAGAATTGAATGATAGCATCCGAGGCAAGGGCGCCTTTGAAAAGGTCATGAAAACGCTCTTGCGCGTCCCAGAGGATTTCGAGCCTACCCTCATGTGTCAATGCGTGGTGACCAAGACAAATGAGGGCAGTCTGGAGGAGCTGGTCGAGTGCCTGCGCCCTACAGGGGCCGAAGGCATGACCTTCTCCTTTTACGTTCCACCACAAAACGATAAGTCAGAGCTCACATGGGGCTCGCTCAAACGACGTGATGAGGCCGTGTATGAGGTTTTCAAGT
>JASFIT010000053.1:0-16657 GCA_050122535.1 Desulfobacteraceae bacterium
ATGGATCAGAGTACACAGGAACCTCATGCTGTAGGGCATTGACTTCAGAGATGATCCCATCTGTTCCCATTCTGATCAGCTTTTCATAATCGGGTGCCAGATGCGCCACCCCTCCGCTCTCATTGATGAAATAAGAGCGTGCATTGAGCTGATCAGCGAGAAAGCGCATGGTTTCTATTTTGGATTTGTGGGCTTTTAAGCCGAGAAAGCGGAAAAGCCAAAAAGGGAGGATTTTGAGGAACTGCCAGATCTCCCTGTTGGAGATTTCAAGGGGGTTTATTCTCCTTTTGGAAAACCGGAAGAGGTCTTGCAGGACTACGACACCATGAAGCTCCGGATAGATGGATCCGCCCACCCTCTTGGAGGAGAAATTTCCCACAATCAGCTCGTCAGGATATATCCTGACCGTCTTCTTGAGGAGAACTTCTCTCAACGCTTCGGCCATCTGGATGCAGATTTGCTTTTTTCTGTTCCCCTTTTTCTTGAAATATCGCGTCCAGATCACTGCACGCTCAGCGCATACACCAGGCTGATAGCTCTGGACTGCCTTTTTCAAGCGCGTGATTCTGTCCTTGGGCACGTGCATTCTCGGAAACGGGTGACTGGTTTCCGCATCCCGGATTCTAGATGCCAGATCCCAGATGTGGGACACGGCAACCTGGGATTCAAGGTGCGATGGCTGCAGATGTTCTTTTCATTGCGCTACCCCGTATCAAGGGGCAAAAATCGAGCATCCTGTGCATTAATCGCTCACAATGGCACAAATGCTCTCGTTTTCAAACAACTTTTTTGCGGACAAAAGGGCCTTGGAGTCTTTCCTCGGCAGATTGAGCGGCCTCAAATCCGTTTCTATCCTGCGCAGCTTGTCCTCTCCCAATTTGTTGTATGAAAGAAGATGTATGGACGACAGATTGTTTTTTTTCAGGAGTTGGACCGTCCCCAAAATATTCTCAGGGCCATCATTTATGGTGGGAACGACGGGCATCCTCGCTTGCAGATTGGGAAAGGTCTTGGCCAGTTTTGCAAAGTTGCCCATTATGTTTCTGTTATCGGCTCCGGTGTATCTTTTGTGCGTTTCCGGGTCGATCAGTTTCAGATCATAATAAATGAGGTCCAACAGGGGCAGAATACGCTCAACATCCTCAAACTTAAACATCCCGCAGGTTTCCATATTCACATGGATTCCCTGCTCCTTGACAAGGGGCAAGAACGCCCAGAGAAACGCAGAATGGATGGCGGGCTCTCCGCCGGAAAGGGTAATCCCGCCACCCGAATCCATGAAGAAATCCTTGTCCTTCACGATCTCGCTAAAAAGAGAATGGGGCTCCCAGTCTGCGCCCACCATGCGCAATGCATTATTTTCACACGCAGACACGCATTTTCCACAGGCGGTACATTTCTGCCCATCAATCCGGACATCCCTCGCTTCCACAATGCCATCCACCGGGCAGACCTCTTTGCACGTGAAGCAACCGACACATCGCTCCTCATAGAAGGCCACCTCCGGGCCCGGCTTGTGAGACTCGGGATTCTGGCACCACAGGCATCTTAAAGGACAGCCCTTGAAGAAGATTGTGGTGCGAATTCCAGGCCCATCATGTATGGAAAAACGCTGAATGTCGAAGATGGTCGCCAGGGTCTCCACGGTTCTTACCGGTCATTTTTCAGGGACATAGGTGGGCGCATTTTTGGAGGGTTTTCCCTTGAGATTTTCATGATAGTAGTGATAGGTGAGCGGCCTACCCGTCGCTAATACTTCTGAATTGACCACGTTACCGATGAAAATGGTGTGGGTCCCCAAGTCGATCTCATCAAAGACCTCTGCCTCCAGGCACGAGAGGGCATGTTCGGTCACAAGGGGGCATCCGGTAATTCCCTCCCTGACCTTCACTTTGGCAAATTTATCGAAGTCCCTGCCTGATCTGAACCCAAAGGGTCCAAAAAAACTCATGGGTGCTGATTCCTGCAACACACTGACACTGAATACCCTGCTCTTTGATATGAACGCGTGGGTCAAGTTCTTCTTATTAATGATCACCGCCACGCGCGGTGGATCAGAGGTGACCTGAATGACTGTGTTGACAATCTGGCCGTTGAACTGTCCTTCATCTCTGGATGTCACAATATAAAGGCCGTAACTCAAATCTCGGAAAGCTCTTCGATCCAATTCCGGACTCATGGACTCATCCCTCCTCTCTACGTCAAACGATCCAATTCCGCCTGTCTCAGGGCAATCCTCGCGCTGGACAACCTCTTGTAATAATCGCGAATCTTCTCAGCGTCCCCGTTGACCACAGCCTTGAGCAGGTCGCCTTCCAGCTCAGCCACCTCAAGAAGCCTGTAGTAATCCAGGGATTCCTTGAAATGTGCCAGCACAATAAGACCCGTCAGAATGGGATGGTTATTGGTTACATTCGCATCCTTGAATTGCAGACCATGCTCAAGTTCCACCTGAAGCCCATTTCGAAACTCTTCCAGTTCAATGTTCATGCCCTCCTTATTCACCTCTGCGAGTATCACTCTGGCCTCCTCCAGGCTCACTTCAGGGCTATCCTTTGCCGTCCAATCGCTGATATTCAGCTTTTTGCATACTCTCTCTACCTCCTCCATGGTGATGTACACGGGAAGCTCCATATGCTCCTCCTTTCTTATTCGTTTAGTTCATCAAAAAAGGGTGCTATCGCTTATTTCAGGCCTGAGGGTCATCTACCTTATCATTTAACGCTCAGAAATTAAAGAGGGGTCTGGTTTGGAGAAAAAATGGCTTGTGGGGGCTAGGCAAAAAATGCAGATTTTATTCGTAAATTTTCCAATGCATGCAAAAAAGATAGAAGATGAGATGGAGGGGCTGAAAGATGGAGGTGACCGCTAAAAGTTCAAAAACCCAAAAACTCTACCCAGGATCCTCTTGTCATTCATGTAAACCCGCACGTTGGCGTATCCCTGCTCACCGAAGCCGATAGCGCCGTCATTTATATAGAGGGTATAGGTCCCTCTATCATAGGGCTCGAAGGTGAACCTTCTGCTCCCCTTGTAGAGGGCGTACTCAGTTTCATCATGGATAACACGCCCTATGGGATCTTCCAAAACAAAGCTCAGTTTCCGCTCTTTCTTCCCCGTAGACACCTCTACCAGGTACTCCTGATAAGGGTGATCCACCAGGATCGTAATGTAGTCACTTCTGCTATCTATCCTGATGGAGTCTTTGGCCACCAGGTCCCCTCTCAGAATAAAGAACTCGAGAAAGCCGAGTATGACAAATAAGGCAATCGCACCTAAGATCACGAGGCGGCGGCCGTCTGAGAGCAGATTGCTGATAAACCCTGTTTGTTCAGCGACCTTTTTCTCCGCTTCAGTGGCCTGCTCGTAGAATTTCTTGTCTATCCCCAAGACGACTTTGGGCACTTCATGTTCGATTTCCTCTTCTTCCTCCTGTTTCGCTTGCTCTTCCATGAGCTTCAAGAATTTGTCCACAACAACGCCACATCGTATGCATGTCCGCGCCTCTGCCTGTTCATAACCGCATTTTGGGCAGACCATGCTCGTGCCGCCCCCTGCTTCCCCAGCCTCTGCTTTTTGTTCAGCCAGAGGAGCAGGAATGTCATCTTTCTCCTCGCTGTGTGATCCATCCTCGATCATATGAGCGGGAATATCGTCTCCTGCTTCCGCGTAAGGTCTGTCTTCGATCATGTGAGCCGGAATCTCATCCTCTCCGTCATCTCCTTCCAGCTCCTCGATCATATGAGCGGGAATATCATCCGCTCCTTCTTCGATCCTTTGAGAGGGAATATCACCCGCTTCCCCAACGGCTTCAATGCGACAGGTTGCACCCGCAAGCTCAAAGACGGATTTGTATTTCAAGGCCGTCGCCTTGTCCAACCCCTTTTTGACCACGACCGGTTTCTCCGTGAAGAAAGCCTCCACTTTCTCAGGTTCTATTTTGAAAAAGGCGGCCAGCTTCGCTTTCACCTCCTCCAGATCAAAGCCTTTGGCCACGCCTTCAAGAATGAGTTGGTATGATCCGTTGCCCATTACCTAAGACCTCAAAAAACCGCGCGATCTCTGTGGGCACCTCAAACCCCTTTTATGGGGCCGTTGACGCCTCAAACGAGCAAGCCCCGCCTCTCTATGCGAGATGGGGAGCCTCTGAAAACACCAGCCTGGGAATGCGAGAATATCTTACCGCCCTGAACGAATCAAAGGTGGCTAACTTGCAATTAATATAGATTAAAATACCCTAATTTGATCTAAATGTCAAGCAATACTCAGCACTTAGGCAGAATTGGGGAATTTAGGGATTGAGGAATTGAGGAATTGAGGAATTGGGGATCGGGTGAACCGTCCTTTTCAGAATATCTTCACCACTTCATCTCTGTCAAAGTAAGGAAGTGGCGCCTCTCCTTCAGGCGTTATCATGGTCACGGACGGTTTTCCGCGCCCCTCGATACGACCGATTCTGGTCATGGCCACACCATCTCCGTCTGCCCTTTCCAGGATCTTTTGCGCATCGGGCGGAGATGCCGTAATAAGAAGGGAGCCTGAAGCGATGACACCCAGGGGATTCAGGTCAAAGGCCTCACAAAGAATTCGCGATTCCTCATAGATGGGGATCCTGTCCATCTCCACTTCTATGGCGACGCCCGCGGCTATGGCCAGCTCATGTAGCCCATTGGCCAACCCCCCTTCGGTAGGGTCGTGCATAGCGTGAACACCACCTGCCTGGCAGGCCAAGCGGGCTTCCTCCACCACGCCAATGCCCGGTTCAAACAGAAAGCGCTGAGCCCGCTCAACAAGATCATGGGCTATGCCACGGGAAGACAGCTCTGCCTCCTTTTCACGTGCGATAAGCGAAGTTCCCTCGATACAGATCCCTTTGCTCAGGAGGATAACGTCTCCGGATTCTGCCCCTGCCGTCGTAACCAATGCCTCTTTCTGCACCTCCCCCATCATCTGGCCCACAAGAATGGGACGATCAAGACCATGGGTTATTTCTGTATGTCCCCCAATGATTGAGACCTTAAATTCTTCACAGGCCCCACGGATCTGCTGAAAAATATTATCCACCAGGCTTTCGGAGGCACCTTTTTCGGGTAACAGAATCGTGACCGTGTACCATCTCGGCTCGGCTCCGGTGGTGGCCACATCATTTGCATTGACCATGACACTGTAGTAGCCGATTTCATCGGTGGCAAAGGTGATGGGATCTGTGGTCACTATGAGAACCTTATGGCCCAAGTCTATGGCAGCCGCATCCTCTCCCACTCCTGGGCCCAAGAGGACGCTTTCATCAGATATGGCATATTGTTTGAGTAATTTGCGAAGGAGGTGAACGTCCAGTTTCCCCGTTGGCAATTGATCCCTTTTCACGGCATTCCCTCCCCGAAGACGTGGCCAACAATCTTTGTTGCATCATCCAGTACAAAATCGGCCCCTGCCTCTATAAACTGCTGGCGTGTGGTGTTTCCTGTCAATACGCCGGCCGTCTTCATGTCCATGCGTTTTCCCCCTTCCACGTCCAGCACATGGTCTCCCACCATCAAACAGCGAGCTACGTTTTCCACACCCAGCCTCTCTAAGGCCAGGACCAGATGATCCGGATGTGGCTTGACGCGACTTACCCCGTCACGAGGTATATATACGTCACAAAGACTTTCAAGTTGGGGAAACACCCTTTTCACGGCCTTGTCACAGTTTCGGGTAATGACGCCCACCTTGACCCTACGTCTCCGCAACATCTCGAGCATCTCGATCACGCCCGGTAGAATTCTCCCTTCCTCTGCGGCCTGCAACTCATGCGCAGTGACAAGATTGAGGCACTTCCTGTGAAAAGCGGCACCCTCGGAACGGCTCTTTTCTGATATACGCCCACTCGCCTCATCGATCATTTCCAGGATGTAAAATCCCTTCAGATCTTCTGGCTCGATGCCATACACACCAAGTGACTTCTCCACATCCTGACGCATGGCGCCAAAGTCGATATTCAATTGGACCAGGGTCCCGTCGTAGTCAAAAATAACCGCTTCCATGTCCCGGTTGGTTCACCTCTCTTTCCCATGCAAAGATTAGAGCAAATCTGGGTTTACATCAATGAGAAAAACCTTGGGCTTCCCCCAATGCGTTGTTGGTTATTCGTTACCAGTCATCAGTGATTTATTACGGGTTATCAATTATCTGGGATTGCAAGATTCTTTTAGGATGATGATCTATTTTATGGCTGACAGGTCACGTGGCATATGCCGGAGGGCGTCTCTACGGTGTAGGGGAAATACCTCTTCTTGAACCAGAGGGCCACGTTCACCAGACTGATCAAGACGGGCACCTCCATCAAGGGCCCGATGACCGCGGCAAAGGCCTGACCAGAGTCTATACCAAAGACAGCCACTGCAACCGCAATGGCCAACTCAAAATTGTTGGAGGCGGCGGTGAAGCTCAGGGTCGTGGATTGCTCGTAAGTGGCACCCACCTTCATGGAAATGAAGAAGGAGACAAAGAACATGCTTACAAAGTAGAGACACAAGGGTATGGCGATACGCACCACGTCCAGTGGGAGTTGGACAATGTACTCCCCCTTGAGGGAAAACATGACGATAATGGTAAAGAGCAGGGCAAAGAGGGTGATCGGGCTGATCTTGGGAATGAACTTCTCTTCATACCAGGTGCGCCCTTTGGTTTTCAAACCAATAAAGCGGGTGATCATGCCGCCAAGAAAGGGAACTCCCAGATAGATAAATACGCTTTCAGCGATCTGGCCAATGGATACCTCCACGACGGCTCCCTCCAGTCCCAACCACTGCGGGACCACCGTGATGAAGATGTAGGCGTAGATAGAGAAAAACAGGACCTGAAATATGGAGTTGAAGGCCACCAGTCCGGCACAGTACTCCCTGTCCCCCGCGGCCAGGTCATTCCAGACGATGACCATGGCAATACAACGGGCCAGACCAATCATGATCAGGCCAACCATGTATTCATGATGGCCCGAAAGAAACAGGACCGCCAGCAGGAACATCAAAATGGGCCCGATGACCCAGTTCTGAATGAGCGAGAGGCCCAGGACCCTGACGTTTCTGAATGCCTCACCCAGTTGCTCGTATTTCACTTTGGCCAGAGGGGGATACATCATGAGGATCAAACCGATAGCAATTGGGATGTTTGTGGTCCCCACCTGAAAATAGTTTATGACCTGCTGAATACCCGGGAAAAAGTATCCCCAACACACGGCAATAAACATGGCCACAAAGATCCACAGGGTCAGATACCGATCCAAGAATGAGAGACGCTGCGTTTTCGCTTCAGTCACGGGTTTCCTCCTGCGTACATTCTAAACGGAAAAATAGGCAGTCACTTCTGCTCAAATGCCTCTAAGCAAAATAATCAGTAATGTTCAAAAGCGTTGGTATGTGATGATGTTTCTCGGAGGCAATGCCCCTTTTCTCAAGGGGATATCTATCGCGGCAGAGGGAGGTGGGAGAGGGGCTATACCCGTGCCAACACTCTTAAACGTTAACAAAAATTGGAAGTGAATTCTGCACAAATTTGTCCAAGAACACAAGGAAAATTCGCCCTACCAACGAGCCAGACATGCGATGCGCATTAAAGTGTTTATATTTAATATAATATCCAAGAGAGAATTGACCAGACGAAAATCGTAAGGTCTGGCCCTTTCAAAAGACCGATAGCCAAATGATCAAGGAGGTGATGCTATGAAGACCATTGTTTCTTTTAGTCTCTTGTGCGCTTTGCTTCTTCTAATGTTCTTGTTGATGCCGCTGGTTAAGAGCTGGGGAGCTTCTCATCCCGGGACGCTGAAGCATGCCTCTTATGATTTGCAGATTTAAACCAGAACGGCAAAGGATACGCACATAGATATCCTCACAAGAAATACAGGTATTATTATGGCTACTGTTCCTAATCTCGAGGGAACAAAGGGCTTGACATTTCTTGGGAAATACAGATAATCCTCTAGGCTAGTAGAGCATCGGTTCCAAATGAAAGAGTGTGGGCCCTGCTGATGCAGGGCTTTCTTTTTGTCCGCCCGGTGCTTCAAGGGCCCATCGGCCGTGCGGGAAACTGAGACATATGCTGGAGTCCATTAAAGAGAGCCCCCTCTACCCCATCGCCAATCCCAAAAGCATCGCTTTTTTTGGGGCATCCAATCGTATCACTTCCATGGGAACCAACTTGCTCGCGTCTATCCAGGCCCTTGGCTTTGAAGGCACCATCTACCCCGTCCACCCCAGTGAAAAGCGAGTAAGAAATCTCAAGGCATACAGGAGCGTCCTTGATCTGCCCGAGGTGGCAGATGTGGCCGTGCTTGTGCTTCCCACACATATTGTTCCTCAGACCGTGGAAGCGTGCGGCAAGAAGGGCATCAAGCGTGCCATCATCGTTTCGGGCGGTTTCAGGGAGGTGGGTAGAAAGGGCGTGGACCTGGAACTGCACCTGAGAGAGATTGCAGATAAATACGGTATTCGCTTTTTGGGCCCAAACTGCATCGGGGTGGCCAACCCGCACCACAAGCTGAACACCACCTTCTTACCCCATGAAGGCGCCCCTGGGTACATTGGCATGGCATCTCAGAGCGGGAGTTTCGTCACCCAGATGTTCAACTACCTCTCAAGATATGGCCTCGGTTTCAGCACGGCATTCAGCGTTGGAAACGAGGCAGATATGGACATTGTGCACTGTCTGGAATACCTGGCGGCTTGTCCCCGCACGAAGGTCATTGCCCTGTACATTGAGGCCATCAAACGCGGCAAGGCCTTTGTGGAAATGGCCAGGTCTATTGTTCCCCACAAGCCCATTGTGGCCCTCTACGTGGGTGGGTCAGAAACAGGCAAGCGTGCCAGTTTCTCTCATACCGGCGCTATGGCGGGACCGGACCTTTTGTATGAGGGTATCTTTCGTCAATCGGGTATCTTGCGGGCCCAATCCGTTACTGAGCTCTTTGATTTCTGCTGGGCCCTGGGCGGTCTGCCCACCCCCAAAGGACGCAGGGTGGTGATTCAAACCCATTCAGGTGGTCCTGGTGCAGCCGCAGCCGATGCCTGCGGTCGGGCGCGTCTTGACCTTCCGACCCTCTCTGATGAGACGCTGGAGAAACTGGATTCTTTACTCCCTCACACGGGCAGAAGAGACAATCCCGTTGATCTCACTTTTGTCAAAGACCCTCTACAATACTTCGCTGAAATCCCCAAAGTGCTCATTGAGGACAGCAACACGGATATATTGCTCGTCTATCTTCTTACGGTGGCAAGGGTGGTTCGCCGAGCGCTGGAACAGATGGGGATCCCCGAAGATCAGATCCCGGAGCAGAGCAGCAAGTTCATGGATGAGCAGTGCGAATCTCTTGTTCGCCTCATGAACAATTCTGACAAGCTTTTTGTGGGTTACACATATAGAAGCCTTGAGGATCCGTTCATACGGAGGCTTTTGCAGCGGGGCGTTGTGGTGTTTCCAGAGGCGACGCGTGCCGCAAGGGCGCTTCAGGCCTTGCTTCAGTATTCGGACCTGCGGAACAAAATGCTTGCAGGCACAGCACAGGAAAAACAGGAGATCTAGAGAGATGTTGCAGGACATGGTGGAAATCCTGGAAAAAGGGGATGATAACGGAAACCATATGCAGATTCGGCTCAGGCTTGCCTCAGGCCTTGAGATTTTCGGTCTCCCCACAGAGAACTTCTATGGGGGTGAATGGGATCTGGGTCCCACCTGGAATTATCTGGTATTAACGGAATCACCCTTTCTGGTGGATACGGGCAGACGCGGCCTGGGCGGGAAGCTTATCAGCATGATGGAATCCGTTGGCCTCCAAGCTGAAGCGCTCGATTCTATTCTGATCAGCCACGGGCATGAGGATCATGATGGCGGACTCTTTGAGGTGGTTCAAGGGACCAAGGCGAAAGTTAGGGCCCATGTCACGTACGATCGCCTCATTCGCAACTATCCGGAGCACGCACCTGCGGATCGCAGAAAGCAGTTTCCCGCCTCATGCTGGCGTTGCTTCATGCCAGAGTCCTATACCACCGAAAACTGTCTCGACTATCAACGGGAGCGGAGCGAGCTGGAGATCGAAGCCATTGGAGACACTAATCCGGAGTTGCACCACGCGACACACATTTACCATCTGCCGGGGCACAGTCCGGATTCCTTGGCCATCTTATTGGAGGACGAGGCGATTATTGTGGGGGACACCATACTCCCTGAAATCACCCCCATTCCCTCCAGGGAGGATTTCTTCAGGGATGTGGGCAAAGTACTCCAGCCTGACTATACCACCGCACAATCCATCTACGGACTCACGGCCTACATCAAGTCTCTCAAAAAGCTACGACGGATTGGGGAAAAACGGCCTGACCTGCTCGCACTACCCGCGCATCGGCTCTTTTATGACGGCCAATGGAACGAGTTGAACCTGGTTACAAGGGTGGACGAATTGGTGGAACATCACATTTTGAGGTGTGCCCACATCCTCGACATCCTGCGCCAGCGACCAAAAAGCGCCAATGAAATCGCCGTGGAACATTTTGAAGAGCATCTGTTGGAGGGGTTTGGGATGCTGTTGGCTGAGAATGAAATCATGAGCCATTGCGAGTTATTGAGTGCGAGTGGCGATGTGGTATTGACGGAAGACAACACATATATGGCCACCGGCAGCACCAACTTTGAGTCTATGATTCAATCTGTGGGCCCTGACGATCCCCTTGCCTCACGCCAGAGCTGATACCGCCGGACCTTTGCATAAGTGCTCATGGCCCGTTCTGCCGTCTCGAAAAATGGAACCCCCGCCTCACAGAACCTTTGAGCAAGCTCCGGGTCGAACCCAGGTATATTCACCATGAGAAAGGGCTTTTGAAAATCCTTATGGGCCTGGATTAATGCATCCGTATATTGCTGGTTTTCCCCTGAATTCAGCCCTGCGCCCGCAAGGACCACCACATCCACACCGGGATCTGCAGCAACAGCCCTCGCTGCCTGGACATACATATCAATATTCAGCGATGCCATAAGACTTATATCTACGGGGTTTTGAAGGCTCGTGCCTGCGGGAGGAACAAACTTGGCCAGGGCGGAGCGCGTCTCTTGCGAGAGTTGGGCCAGCCTGAGTCCATTGTATCCACACGCCTCGGCGGCGGACACGGCCAGCCCGCCCGGCCCGGAAATGATCGCCACACGGTCTCCCACCGCAGACGGGAGGAGGGAGAACCCCATTAAGGCATCCACCCAGATCTCAAATCCCACCACCGAAACGGCCCCGCACTGCCGAAAGACACCTTCCCATATCTCCCGCTGGCCTGCCAGGGCCCCTGTGTGGGAGGCCGCCGCCTTACCCCCTTCCCGAGTCAGTCCCACCTTCCACAGGATCACCGGCTTCTGCAGCGACGCCTTTCTGAGGGCCTTGAGGAAAAAGGCGCCATCTTTTGCACCTTCCAGATAGGCGCCTATGACATGGGTATCAGGATCCCTTCCCAAATACACGAGGAAGTCCGCGCTCGTCAGGTCACATTCATTTCCCAGGCTCACCACCTTGCTGAAACGGATGCCCTTCTGGACGGCCATACGTCCCAGGATATTGGTCAGGGACCCGCTGTGGGAGATGATGGCCACATGCCCAGGTTCCTTGGAAACCCGGGGGAAAAAAGAAAGACCTGTCTTTGGGCAGTACAGGCCCATGCCGTTGGGGCCGATAAGCCGCATGCCTGAAGACCGGGCCACACGCACCAGTTCCTCTTCCAGGGCCCTGCCCTCCGCCGTTCCTGTCTCCTTGTATCCCGCGGTAAAGAGCACTGCCCCTTTCACCCCTTTGCTCACACATTCCTTGACCACTGGCAGGGCATGATTATGCGGAACCAGAACGATGGCCAGGTCTACAGGCCCGGGGATGGCCGACACACTGGGATAGGCCTTGAGCCCATCGATCTCTTTGGCCTGTGGATTTACGGGATAGATCTGTCCTGGAAACCCCTGTTCCAGAAGGGCCACGAGGAAGAGTTTGCCCATTTTCATTCCTCTCGGTACCCCTACAATGGCCACGGATTTCGCTTCAAAAAGGGCATCCAGCTGGCCAACCAACCCTTTCACATCATCCTTATCCACACACAGATCCCTTTGCTAGCTGTCCTTGGGCTTGCGCGTCTGCCAGAAAGAACCCGTCATCCCAAGCGCTTTAAAGGTGGCTACCATTTCGCCGACGTATTCTCGACTTCGGGAGACCCAATCCCCATCCATACGGTTGCGAAAATAAGGGCCTGAGAAGATCTTGACCAGGTCCTCTAGTGGAACGATCCCCTCTTCGGCAGCACGGTCGAACTGTGCCCAGTTCCGAATATGCTCTTCCGACCGGAAGAGGTTCATGGTGCTTCAGGCATAGGGGATGTTTTCGAACCACTTCCAGAAAGGCACGGCCACATATCCCACGAGGCCTTCTGGATCGCTTTCCAGAACCATCCCATCGCGTATCTTCACCCTGATGGGTGATCCGCAATCCAAGCAGGGGGCATCCACCTGGACCGTCTTCCCAGGAAAAAGCCAGCAAACTGCCAGCGACTCGAACCCTCATTGGCCGAACCACTTCTGCTCACCATCCACCGTGATGCGGTACTGGGTGGGAAGGTTGTTGAACGGCGCAAAAGAGGTGATCAAATCCGTTTTGGGAAACAACCAACCGGGCACCCCTGCCTTGAAGAGATCGTGCAGGGCTTTCCGCCCCTCCTCCACCGGAACGCCGAGTTCGGAGGCGATCTCCGTGTAGTGCGGGGCCTGGCCGGTCTCTACCATGCGTTTCATGATGACGTGAAAGGTCTTGTCCAACAGGGTGTGTTCGCTCATGGGACGCCTCCTTGTGACTAGGATTTACGGATTTAGGTTCGGGAGAGAAAAACTCTTTTTCCTCCCGATGCCCAGGGATCCTGTCTTAATCATAATGGTCTTCTATGACCTTTATTATTCTGAAAAAGGCCTCATTGACTGGAACAGGGATATTAAGCGCTTTGCCGAGCTGGATCATTTTGCCTGCAAACATCTCCACCTCTGTCTTCCTCTTGGCCTCCACGTCCTGAAGCATGGAAGGCCTCCCCTCCGGGGAGAGACCAGAGAGAACCGAAAACCAGCTGTCCAGGTCTGCTTGGGACAAATGCACGTTCTTCGCTTCCGCAACCGCCATGACCTCCTGCATCGCCGATTCCATGAGCTCTCTGGCCTCCTGGGATGTCTGTAAAATGGCAAAAGGCGCACGCAAGACGGCCGAAGCCTGATTGGTCCCCACGTTAATCATGAACTTCCACCAGAGGATGCGGATCATATCCTCTGGTGTCTCATGAACGAGCCCGGCTCGGTCAAAGAGTGATTGTATCCGCGTGACTCGCTCGGTTAGATCATGATTCTCTGCTTCACCGAAATAGAGCTTACCCTGCGTTGAATACGTGGTCCTGTTTTCCCGCCGAAGTGCATCAATACCGACTGCGACGGCGTATAAGACCCTTTCCATCCCATACACGGCACCAATCTTTTCTTCGCTTTCTATCCCGTTCATCACGGATAAGATCACGGTATGGTCACCAACCCTATTCTTCACGTCTTGAATGGCTTGTGGAAGGTGATGGTGCTTTACAGCCACAATGATGAGGTCATGGGGGGGTGTCTTCTCTTCCACCTCAAGGACGGGCAAAGCGTAATGTTTGTCGTTGACCGTCAATCCCTGCGCCTTGAGCCGCGCGCAACGCTCCCCTTTGGCCACAAGGGCTATACAGTTCTTATCCATTTCAAAGAATTTGGCTGCATAGACAGAGCCCATGGCTCCGGCACCGACCACGGCGATTCTCTCAATAGGTTGCACCATCAACTTCCTTCAAAAGTTCTGAAAAGCAGGAATATCCTGGCTTTTGGTTCTGCATGGAGGCTTACTGTCACAAGGTCATGGGAAGTGTATTCCCGTGGGTAGTTTTAGGTAATCCAGAAGTGTAGGTCAAGGAAAAGTTCGTCTCAGAGGAAATGGTCAAGGGGATTGATAATTAAGTAGATGAAGAGCAATCTGAGTGTTACCTGAGTCGTCTGTCTTCGCAGCACTGGACAAATCATTTGGAATGACTAATAGATTAGTAAACATGCTTTCTTAGTTTCTCAGAATTTGCTGATTTTCAGAAAAGACCATGATCAGAACAACCCTGAAGATATTTCTTTCTTTGATTCCATTGATATTCTCCACAGGCAATGTAGGGGCAGTTCCAAAGACCCTCCATCACGATCTCAAAGTCAGTCTTTTTCCCAGTGAAAGAAGGATAACGGGTGTCGACAGCATACGTGTCATCCCAAATCGTGCATCGAGACTCTCTTTCCAGCTATCCAAAAAGGTCCTTGTTTCCAGCGTGGAGGTGAACAGCAGGGCCGTCTCATTTGATTCTCAGCATGGGTCCCTACATATTCCCCTCAAGCCTGATCAACGCGACAGCGTGGTCACCGTATCGATCACCTATGAAGGCCTCTTTGATGACCCCATACCCGAATCTCCTATGAACATGGATGATCCCACCTATGGCGTTACCGGGATCATCTCAGAGAAGGGTTCTTTTTTGCAGGCCGGTTCTGGTTGGTATCCTGAAATGTCAGAAGGCCAACCCACTTACCGACTTCGTGTTGATGCGCCTGAAGGCGTTCTTGCCGTTTCGGTGGGCAGATGTCTGGGCCACGAGACCAACCAGGGAAGAACTTATTCTCTCTGGGAGGTGAAACATCCCGCGCAAGGACTCCCCCTTTCAGCGGCCAGATATGTGTTGCGAGAAAAGGCTGTGGGCAACGTCAAAGCCGCCACCTACTTCCTCCCTGAAACCACACATCTTGCAGAGGGATACCTCAATGCCACCATCCAATATATGATCCTTTACGAGAAGCTATTCGGACCCTATCCCTTTGACCGGTTTGCTGTTGTGGAGAACTTTTTCCCCACAGGATACGGTTTCCCATCATATACCCTTCTTGGGAGCAGGGTGATCCGCCTCCCTTTCATCATGCATACCAGTCTGGGTCATGAAATTGCCCACTGCTGGTGGGGGAATGGGGTGTACGTGGATTATGAGAAAGGCAACTGGAGCGAGGGGTTGACCACCTATGTTGCAGACTACCTGTATAAGGAGAGGGCGTCGCCTGGGCAGGCGCGAGAGTATAGGCTTCAGATCCTCCGTAACTTTGCCACCCTGGTAAAACCGGAGCAGGATTTCCCTTTAAGCGCGTTTAAGGGTCGCTATGATCCTGCTTCTCAGGCCATTGGATATGGCAAGGGAGCCATGGTCTTCCATATGCTCAGACAGCAGCTTGGGGATGACGCGTTCTGGGAAGCCCTCAGAGACGTTTTCAGAGATAGGCTGTTTCAAAAGACATCCTGGGACGATTTTCAAAGGGCCTTTGAACGCCTTTGCCAGTGTTCACTTGGGAAATTCTTTGACCAATGGCTGTCTCGAAAAGGGGCCCCTCAATTATCTTTGGAACGGGTTCATTCTGTCCACTCGAATAATACGTGGCGGGTGAGCGGGCTTATCGTTCAGGGGAGACCGCTTTACGACATTCAGCTGGATCTCAGTATTAAGAGCGGGGCACAACAAGTGACAAAAAGGATAAGGGTTTCCGACAAAGAGACACCCTTCCACATACTTTCTGATGGCCGCCCTGATAAAGCTGTTTTAGATCCTGACCTTGACAGCTTCAGGACCCTTTATCCGCAGGAGATTCCACCTTCCATTAATTCCATAAAGGGTTCTCCTTCGGTTCTTATTGTACTCGCAAAGCATGCCTGGCCGGGAATTGAAGAAGTGGCAGAGACCCTCACCCTTTCACTCGGATTGCGGAAATTTCAAATTGTGCCTGAAAACCAGCTCAAAGAGGGCGCAATCCGTGAAAACGACATACTCATTGTGGGTGTTCCTGAAAGGGGGGAACTCCTATCCAGTCTCCCGCCCCGGGTTTCGGTGGGCAAATCAGGTTTCGCGCTCAATGGAAAGGCCTTTTCTCATTCCTCTGTTGTATTTTTCGGTGTGTTCGCACATCCCATGGTGGAAGGTCGCGTTATGGCCCTTTTTATGCCCCTCTCCACAGAGTATATGGGGCAGGTAGCCAGGAAAATCACCCATTATGGAAAATATAGCTATCTTGTCTTCAGTCAGGGGCGTAATCAGGTTAAGGGGATCTGGCCCATTTCAGAGTCGCCACTGATTCATGAATGGGATAGGTAAGAAGAGGCCATCACGGCATACCAATTAAGGCTATGATATAGGACACTAATATTATGAAACTGGTATTTGCAGGAATCATTGGGATGCTGGTCCTAAACGGCAGCGTGTGGGCCGGTGAAGGACTGGAAGGCATGCGCTTCTTTCATGTGGCCACAGGCAAACAGACCACCCTGGCCCAGGCACTCCCAGATATTGGACAGAAGAGAATCATCATTGTGGGGGAATACCATAACCGCAAAAGCCACCACATGGCCCAACTTCTGATCATTAAGGCCTTGCACGAGTCCGGGAACCCTTTAGCCATTGGGCTCGAGATGTTTAGGGCCGAAAGCCAGAATGCCCTCGACCGCTGGGTGGGCAGAAAGATGAGCGAGAGGGACTTCCGTAGGGTCTATTACGACAACTGGAACTTCCCGTGGCCCCTTTACAGCAAGATC
>JASFIT010000054.1:0-16510 GCA_050122535.1 Desulfobacteraceae bacterium
AGTGATGGTTTCACCGGTTTCCATACCCGTCAAGAACTCCGAAATGGCCCCGCACTTGTTACAACGATACTCATAGATTGGCATCTGAGCCCTCCATTACATCCAATGCCCTTCCACATTGGACTCTCTAGCCGGCTGGTACTTTCCGTCCAGATAGGCTTGAATGGCGTCTTTAATTTTGCCTTTAACCCCGAGCACCACATCCACACTGGCCGCCTCAAGGGTCTTGAATGCCTTGGGTCCGCAATTCCCCGTTAGAACCACATCCGGTTTATGGGGAATGACATTCTGGGCAGCCTGGATTCCTGCCCCCTGCGGGAGATTAAGGCTCTGTGCGTTATCAATAACCTTAAAGTCCATCGTCTCCGTATCAACAAGCAGAAATTTTGAGGCCCTACCGAATCTGGAATCCACTTCCGCTTCCAGATTATCTCCTTGAGAAGTTATGGCAACGCGCATGTCTTTTGTATCCTCCTTTTAGAGTTGGAGGCCTGTAAGATACAGCCTCTATTTCCTCGTAGCATCTCTTGTGCCAAATCTTCGGCAGATATGGATATGAATATAAGTTATTGAGATCTAATAGTAATTAGGGGGAGCAGTTGTCTGGGGAAGGCGGGAGGAGGCTTGTATTATTTCGATGGCGCAATAATAGAGTTGGGAGAATATTGCAAATTAGCAATGAGGCTGTCGGAAAACGCCCATCTGCCATTCGACAAGCCGTTCGGCCTCGAGCTCACGGCCGAGAGGCAATCTCATAAGACATGGAAAACAAAGAGATTGCCCCGCTCCCTTCGGTCGCTCGCTATGACCCGAAGGGGATTGTGACACAGTCTCTCTGCGCACAGATTATTTACGATTTCTTCTTTTCTTTCAGATTTAATGTCTTCTTCACAATATCCTTGTCGTGCTCGTAATCGATGACACGCTGGAGCATGATCTTTTGGGCCATAACCGGTCCCGCCCCATGCCATGTGGCCACGCCGTGCTGCCCTGCCGTCCAGTGCTGTAGGAGTTTATGAACCTTCATGACATTTTCTGTGGGCTCATCACAACCAAAGCTATAGAATTCCTCCACATAGTCTTTGACCTCTGGGTTTTTTAGTTCCTTCATGGAAGGCATTGTGACAACCAGGCCACCGCCAATATCACCGGCTAGGGCCATAACCCTCCAGAATGCATTGCAAATATTCAGCTTTGAGACGTTACCCATGAGCTCGTCCGGCAAAAAGACGCCGGATCCCGGGGGCTCTTCAGCACCTTTGGTGGCAGAGGCCATACCACAGGCCCTTCCCGTCTCCCTCAAAACGACCATCTCCATTAACTGGTCGTCGATGTGGGTGACCTTATCAAGTCCCTTGTACTCTTGAATGAGCTTTGAGGCGCCGATGATCTGATTCATGAAACCCACCTTACATGTGCCCCCACAGGTCATCCGATGGGTCTTGGCAAATCGGGTGACAAACTTGATGGAGTAAGGATACTCTCCGCAATGAAATACCCTTTCCCACGGGACAAACACGTTTTCGAAGATGACCATGGATGTCTCTCTCTGGCCAAAGATCGGATTCCCAAGCTCTTCAAGATCATCGGCCAGATCCCTTTCCGCTGAATAGGGGGAATACTGGCACACATAGGTTATACCCTGCGCATCGGTGGGTGTGGCGAATGCTATGGCATAGTCTTCTTCTCCCTCGTAGTGTGCCGCCTGGGGCAGGACAACGAGCTCGTGGCTTGCAAACGCACCGCTGATGTTTATCTTTGCGCCGCGCACCACGATACCATCTTTATTCTTGTCCACCAGTTTGAGGGAAAGATAGGGATCGGGCCAATCCAGGGTCTTCTGGTTCCGCCTGCCCCTTGGTTCTGTGAGGGCCCCAGCCACAGATAAGTCTTTACTCTGAACCATCTTGAGATATTCCATGAACCGGGAATGGTATTCTGTTCCCAAATCCTGGTCCATTTCCCAGCAGGTGCTGGCCAGGGCATGGAAAGCATCATATCCCACACAGCGGTAGATACACGTCCCCAGCATCTCAGCCGTGAAGGTGCCTGCCTCCGCCTTTTTGACCAGGTCCTCGGTGCTCGCACTCACATGGGTGTAGCGATTGACCACATCCTCGATGAGAGGAGAATAGCATGACATGATATCCTTGTACTCAGGGTCCAGGGCCCAGGCATAGCTCGCCTTGTTTGCCTCCACGACGGTCCGGGTGTTTTTGTTCTCAAGGACATTGTCCACGCGCTCCCCGTTCATGAAGACCCTGGGTTTCACATCTTTCAAACTCTCCTCAAATTGTTCAGGTGTCATCAGAGCCATTTTTTTGTTCCCCCTTATTAGACGATGAATTTAGGGGCAGTGTATTCAGTTTTTATGCCATGTCAATAGGGAGTAACAAGAGAAATGCAACCTATTTAATTTGAAAGATATTTTCAGAGACGATTATTTCTCAAATGAAAACCTTACATGGTTAGCATTTCCTTGCTGCAATGATAGGAACTTAAAGATATTGCAGCTATGCAATGAATATATCAGCTGCAAAAAAAGGACTGGTATGGGTAAATTTGACTGTCCTGTTTTCCCCAGCTTGGCATGGAAGTTGTATCGTAGGGAATGGGGCCCCCCAATCAAAAGGTCCTCCCTCTGGAGGGGCAGGACTTGTCTAAGGGGAATCCAGAAGGCCCTTATCAAAGGGTGAAACCCGTGGGAGTGCTATAGGTTGGATTTTATGAAGTTAGTCATGTGGTTTCTTCTTGGCAGTGGGGTTCTCCTTGTCCTTGCGGGCTTATGGGTTACCATCCATTACCTGTTCTCTCCACATCTGGAGAACCCGGATGGAAAGGCCCGCATTACGGGCAGTTGCGGGGACACTATGGAGCTGTACCTGAAATTCAAGAGAGATCGTGTCATGCAGAGCGCTTATTGGACCGACGGGTGCACCTATAGTCTAAGCTGTGTGCGTGCCGCTGCAGACCTGGTTAAAGGAAAGACCCCTGATGAGATCCTCTACGTTGATGCAGATCTCATCCAAAAGGCCATAGGCGGACTCCCTAAAGATTATATGCATTGCGCCAAACTTGCCGTTGAGACCTTGCAGTCTGCCTTAGAGGATTATATGTTGAAGAACAACACATAGCCTCGGCCAATCCTTCCTCAGGTGTCCACGCCCCTCACGCCCCATCTCATCAATCGCCCATTTTCGCCATGTAATCATCGTACATGGTTTCCAGAGCGAGTTTGTGTTTGGCTTCTTCCTGGCAGAGGATCTTAAAAAGTCTCTTGCTGTCTTCCGTATCCGCCTGGTTTAAGAATTCATTGTAGAGTTTCAATGCTTTTTCTTCCCGCTTCATGGCCAGCATGAGGATTTCTTTGTAGCCCATATCTGGCTCGTATTCCAGGTCGACAGCGTAGTCACTCCGCTTAATATCTGTTATCCACTTCAGCGAGTATGCTTCCATGCTTTTGGTGATTCCCTTGTCCTTGAAGTCTTCCAACAACTTCTGATGTTTTTTTTCTTCCTCGGCAAACTCCCCAAACATCTTGTCGGCTCCGGAGAAGGCCTCTTTTTGGGCCAAACTACTGTAAAATTCAACGGCCTCAATTTCTTTTTCAATGGCAAAATCGAGAATTTCTGCTAGGCTTTCAAACTTCATTCTTTGCTCCTTTCAAATGATCTGTTAACCGCTATTTTGTCCGTCTTGGAATTTCAAGATTAAGTCGCTTAATCTTACGCCACAAAGTCGTTGGATGGATACCTATCTGGGCAGCGGTCGCTGCCCTGTTCCAATTGTTATTCCTCAAGGCTTCGTAAATAAAGCTTCTTTCTAGCTCATCCCATGAAAGGTCTTTTCCCGCATCTGCGGCGGTCATCTCAGCATGCATGCGATGGGAAGCGGGACGAAGATAGTCAGGTAGATGTTCAACCCCGATCGAGTTGCCCCTGCAAACCACTGTGGCATATTCGATGATATTTTCCAATTCCCTAATATTGCCTGGGAAATCATATGACATGAGGATTGGCAGGACGCCGGGAGAAAGGCCCTGAATTTCCTTACCACTCAGGCGGTTAAATTTTTGAATAAAGTGTTCCGTCAAAAGAGGGACATCCTCTTTTCGTTTTCGCAAAGGCGGAAGGGCGAGTTTCACCACATTAATCCGATAATAGAGGTCCTGACGAAACTTGCCCTTCTTAACGAGACTGTCCAGGTTTTTGTTTGTGGCCGCCACAATCCGGACATCCGCCTTTTCCGTCTTCGTGCTTCCAAGGGGTTCATAGACCTTATCCTGGAGTACACGAAGAAGCCGAACTTGCAAAGCAGCAGAGATATCCCCGATTTCATCAAGAAAAACGGTTCCGCCCTCAGCAAGGGCCAAACGCCCTGGTTTGTCCTTCTTGGCATCTGTGAATGCACCCGCTTTATATCCGAACAGCTCGGATTCCAGGAGTGTGTCTGGTAGAGACCCGCAGTTGATCGTAATCATGGGCCCATTTTTTCGATGACTCAAATAGTGGACGGCTTTGGCAAAAAGCTCTTTGCCCGTGCCGCTCTCTCCTTCAAAAAGAACCGTGGTATCACTTTCGGCCACCTGTTCCAGCATGCCAAAAAGGCGTAGCATTTCTTTATTCTTGCTAATGATATCCATAAAGGAATGCCGGCCAGAGAGTTCTTTTCGCAGTTCCTCGACCACGCTCAAATCACGGAAGGTCTCCACACCCCCTATCACCTTGCCATCCTTGTCTCTTAAAATGGCGGTAGAGATGCTGACCGGGATACGTTCCCCCTCTGAATTAACAACATAGATGGCCTGATTCACACTGGGACTTCCCGTTTCCATGGTTTGACGCAGGGAACATATCTTCTCACAGATACTGGCTTTGAATACCTCCCAGCAATGTCGCCCGAGGGCCTCCTCTTTTTTTATCCCGGTTATCCGTTCTGCCGCCCGGTTAAAGGAGGTAATTCTCCAGTCTGAATCCACGGTAAACACGCCATCAGCAATGCTGTCCAGGATGATTTCTGTCTGGTTTTCAACGGCTCGACTCATCAATCGGTCTCTCAAGTCGTGTGCAACGATTCTTGCCCGCAGTATTAATGCTGTCAGATTAGAGTGGGCCTTTCTTAACAAAAAAACATGCTTTCAAGTTAATTGTAATGGGCTGCATTGTCAATAATTGGCGGCGGCTAATGCCTCGAACTCAGGAGGGGTTTTTCAAAGAAAAGCAGGCAAAGGCTTTGGCTCCGCCTTGGAACGCCACATGGCTTCATTGGCTGAAAACACGGTATCATCAGTGTGGTCAACGAAATGGAGAAGGGTCAAAGCGTGTAAACATTGGCTACAGGACCTGTAGCCAAAAGCAACACTTTTTTAAGTATTTGATTTTAATATGTTATTCTTGTTCCTTGCCATTGTTTCACCTTTAGGCTGTAGCCGATCTTATCATTTCAGGCTCACCTTTTTGACCGCCTCCGTAATGAAGAATACTGCATAAGAAAAAAATTTTTCAATGATTCTGTTGACATACACCCGAGACGCCCAGACAGATGCACTTTTGGCATTCTCATTGCTCTAAAGAAAAGCAGAAGTGAGATTCGAGGAGGTGGCCAAGATGACGAAAAAGATGACAAAGGTGAAAGAGACAAGGCTGGGGATTCCGTGCCGTTCTTGCGTCCATGCGGAAAACGTTCCAGCGGGAATACCCAAAATCTGTATCCGCGATTACGAGTGTTGGCATTGCGCCTTTGATCAGTGGATCGAAGAGATGGAAGAGAGACGGGTACTTCCAGGCCTTTCCGCTGTGGAGAGGAACTTCGTGGCCAGAGCCGCGTAATGCGGGACAGAGTCATGACGAAAGCATTTTAGTGAAAACAGGGAGGAGGTTTGTTCGATGAAAGACAAATCCAAGAAGAGTCGTGTCATAGGGTTCCAGGTGGTGGAGGACGAGTGCATCTGGATGAAGGCAGGTGTTGTCAATTTTCGCCTCTGTGACAATGCCTATGATTGCTATAATTGTCCATTTGATAAAGGGATGAAGAAAGCGATGAATTTGGAAGCCACTGAACCGGGAGGTCAGGAGAAGCCAGGGTGGGTTCAATACCTTCAAAAGAACTATCATGGGGCATCTCGACCCTGTCGCCACGCCTTAACGGGCCGCGTCAACGCCCCCAAGATTTGCACAATGAACTATGAGTGCTATCACTGTCCTTACGATCAGATGCTGGATGAAATGGATCTGGCTCGATCCCTTAATGCCCCCGTATATCAGGTCGTCTCTGGAATTAGAATTGCAGACGGCTATTACTATCATATGGGACACAGCTGGGCCCGTTTCGAGCATGGCGGGCGTGTCAGGATCGGTTTTGATGATTTTCTGGTCAGGGTCTTCGGGGCTGCACAGACATTGAACCTTCCCCCCCTGGGTGCCACTTTGAAGCAGAACCAGGTCGGGTGGACATTTGGCCGGGACAATGATTTGGGCCTTAAGGCAGCCGTTCTATCTCCCGTAACAGGGACGGTACTCGCCACGAACCATAGGGCGCAGGAGCATCCGGAAATCACCAATGAAGACCCCTACCAGGAGGGCTGGTTGTTTATCATCGAACCGAACCTTCCGAAGAGGGACCTAAAAGGGCTCTATTTTGGCAATGATGGTTTTCAATGGATGGAAAAGGAGACCCAGAAGCTTATGTCTATGATGGGACCCGAATATGAGCGGCTGGCTGCCACGGGTGGTGGCGTGGTCAACGATGTAATAGGGAATCATCCAGAACTGGGATGGGACCGTTTAGTCCAAACCTTTCTGCGCACCGAAGAAGCATAAGGATTAACGATTGATGATTGAGAATTGAAGGTTGAAAGAAACACGCATTGTCCGGTGTCAATCATCAATCAAATACAATTGTCAATATTCGATCGACCATAGTCAATTTCTAGAGGGCGTCACGGAGGAAGACCGAGCAGTACCTGCAGAAATAGAGAGGCGCCTCATCCAGGTCTTCAAGCCCGCCGGAAAAATGCATGAGGCACTTCCTATCCATGCAATGGTGGAGATCAAAGAGGTGCCCCAACTCGTGCATTGCCACTTTGGCCCCTCTTTCAAGTATGAGGGACTGTGGTGGGGTGGAGCCGTCCGAGTTCCTCTTTAACCTGTAGACAGAGACCAGGGCACATCTTCCCCCCTGCTTTGCCTCGCCGAAGACGTGGGTGAGTATGGGAACAAAGATATCCACGTCGAGGACACCTATTATCTTTGCATAATCTTGGAACGGCTCCGATTCCATGGCCTTTAAGATCACCCCAGCATCATATTGGAGCCGTTTTTGGTTATGGGCGTATACAGGGTGTTTTAGAGGGGGGAGGATATCCACTTCCAGGTTCAAGTAGCCAAGGAGATGCGCTGCCAGCGTCTTGGAGGTGATTTCGGAAACCTCACCAATGGGTACCAATCCTATCCGAGGCTTTTTTGCGGTCATAGGGTGAGACAGTCTACAGATTGGCTCAAGGTCTCTTCAAGCTGAGCCGTTTGATCATCTTGTGCAGCGTGACCCGGTTGATATCCAGGATCTTAGAGGCCTTGGTCACATTCCAGTCACAATTTTCTAAGATCTCCTGGATGTAATGCTTTTCCATTTCTCGCAGAGACCGCGGCTTTGAAACGGGGGACGGGATCGCGCGAAGAAAAGCGAAGTCTTCTTTTCCAAGGGTCCTGGACTTGGAAAGGACCACGGCCCGTTCAATAGCATTCTCCAATTCCCTCACATTTCCTGGCCAGTCGTAGTCTTTCAAGAGTTGCATTGCCTCTGAGGTGGCATGATCTACCCGCTTGGTGGTTTCATGGCTATACTTTTCAAGGAAGTGCTGGACCAAAAGGGGAATGTCCTCCTTCCTTTTGCTCAGCGGTGGAATCTGGATCACGATGACATTGATTCGGTAGAAGAAGTCTTCTCGGAAGCCACCCTCAGTCGCCTCCTTTTCCAAATCCCTTCTCGTGGCCGAGATCAATCTGAAATCCACATCGATGGGCTCCCTATCTCCAATCCTGATGATTTTTTTTTCTTCCAGAACACGAAGAAGATCGATCTGCATTTTTGGGCTAATCTCCCCGATTTCATCCAGGAACAGGGTGCCCCCGGAAACGACCTCAAGGAAACCCTTGCGGGGATGGGTTGCACCCGTGAAGGCGCCTTTCTGATGACCAAACAGTTCGCTTTCGAGAAGCGTATCTGGAATGGCGCCGCAGTTGATAGCGATGAAAGGGAGATGGGAGCGTCTGCTTTTAGCGTGGATGGCCTTGGCGACCAGTTCTTTCCCGGTGCCTGTTTCTCCCACAAGCAAGACGGAGGAGTCGCTCTGCGCGACTTCGGGGATTAGGTCAAAGATGTCCTGCATGGGAGGGGATTGGCCAATGATATTATCGAAGCGGGTGATTTCTTCCAAGCGGCCCTTGACATACTCATACTCAGAGACCAGTTTTCTTTGATGGGCTATTTTTTCCATGACAAGGGAAAGCTGTTCCGGTTTGAATGGCTTAAGCAGGTAGTCGGTGGCCCCCAGTTTCATGGCCTCCACAGCCGTCTCAATGGAGCCATAGGCGGTGATAATGATTACAAACGTATCAGGGTATTCTTCCTTTACCTTTTCTAAGACCTCAATCCCGTTCATGCCTGGCATCTTGATGTCCACAAACAGGACCTCAAATGGAAACTTCTCCAGTTTTTCTAAGGCGTCAAAGCCAGATGCGGCTGCATCCACCCTGTGACCCGTTTTTTCAAACCAATGGAGAAAGGATTCTCGGACGATCTCTTCATCGTCCACGATCATGATGCTCATCTTTTCTTCCATGACGCTCCTCCTTCATCTTTGGTCATGGCCTATTCGACGGGAAAATTCAAGACAAAGGCAGTTCCTTTACCCAGTTCGCTCTCCGATCTGATTTCCCCACTGTGGTTTCTTACAATGCCATATACGATGGATAACCCCAAACCGGTACCTTCGCCCTCACCCTTTGTGCTAAAGAAGGGATCAAAGACGTGGTCCAGGTCCTCCTCTGGGATTCCACATCCTGTATCCCGAATTTCTACCATGGCATTTTTGCCGTCCTTGTGTAGTTCAGACAGGACGCTCAGTTTTCCCCCTTCAGGCATCGCTTCGATCGAATTGAATATCAAGTTGAGAAAGCATTGTTGCAACTGATTGACATCGCCATTTAGCACCAAGGGATGTGGGGAGATCGTGGTGCTCAGCTCAATGTTCTGGATCTCCATCTTGTGGCGCGTCAAGGCAATAACTTGCTCCAATATTTCATTAAGATCAACGTTGGTGAATGCCCTTTCGGTCTGTCGGGAGAAAGAGAGAAGGCCGGTGACAATATCTCCACAGCGTTCCAACTCCCTAGACATGAGTCGAAGGTGTTTTTTGAAGTTTTCCAGATCTTCTGGGCTCGGTTCGCCCTCTTCCAACGTTTTCAGCATGAGATGACTGAAGGTCAGAAGTCCCTGGATGGGATTATTAATCTCATGAACGCTACTGGCCACCAGTTTTCCCAGGGAGATCATTCGATCTTCCTGGATGAATCTCTTAAGATCATCCTTCACTGCTTTGATCCGGTTTTCCCACCTGGATGAAAGCTCATCAGTAAGATCCCTGCCCACCTCGATGACCTGTACGACTTTCCCACCCTTTTCTTTCAAGGGATAAGTTACCAGATTACAGTAGGTTGGACGCTCTCCAGACGAAAAATGTTCATGGATAACATAGGCCGATTCACCGGTTCTTAGGGTCTCTACCAAGGGGCATCCCAACTCTGGTTGAACACTTGAGCAAGGCGTACTAAGTCCATGACTGATTTCGTAACAATGCGCTCCAATCACCTCATCCCTCGATTTTCCCGCGGATTTTAGATAAGCTTCATTCGCCTCGACAATCAAGAAATCGGGATTCAAGACGGCTATACGCTCATTGCTCTGTTGCATGAGAAAGTCCAAAGCCCGCTTCTCAGATGCCACCAGCTGTTTGGCTGATTGCAACTCCAGATCACCGAGGTAAAGGTATCTAAAAAATTTGCCAATATTGTGTTCAAGAACACCTAATCCTGGAGGCCTTTTCCTAATGAGCTCGAGGAGGAGTTCTCGACTGCCCGTGAGCTCAATCACGGCATCAAGGTCCTTTATCTTAAAAAGATCCAGGAAGTTATCCGTGGTATAGATACCCATCTCACTGGCAAGACGAAAGCCCTCAGCCTTCGAATTCACGTCGCAGACCCCGACGATGTTAATATTAAGGGTGGGGAAGGGTTCTCTTTGGAGAAGTTTCAAGAAAATCTTGCACGCCTGGCCTCCACCAACGATGGCCAGATTCAAAGGTGATTTACCGGGAATGTACGCATTAGCCTCATTCATCAGGTCTCTATCCTTTTGCCTCCATTCTCTCAGTTACCAAGGAGAGCTTTTACCATATGGTTCATCCCTATAGCAACTCTCGGCACTTTCCACCGGAGATCCTGAGGCGATCACAACTTGACAAGATACAGACTACTAGAAAAACAGACAAAAAGAAAGAGCCCCGTTTGGGCGGGGCTCTTCAATGCTCGTCTATAACGTGATGAAATTTTATTCCCACTCCTCCTCCAGATCAACCCCGTCCCTTTCATACTGGGCGTCCCTCAGTTCGTGGGCCTTCTTGATTTCATCCTCGCTCCAGGGCTCAACGATCAGGGAATCGGCCACAAGCTCCCATAGGTATTTTACTTCAATACCCAGATCAAACTCCTTGTTCAGGGACTTCATGAGCTGATCCCGGCAGTTATGGCAGGGCGCAACGACCATTTTTGCACCCGTGTCCTTTACTTGCTTTGCCTTTACCCGACCATAGAAGATCCTCTCCTGATCATAGGGCATGGCCCAGGCACCACCCCCGGCCCCGCAACAGAAGTTGTTCATCCGGTTGGGATACATCTCCACGTAGTTTTCACAACACTGCTGGGTGACCCACCTGGGCTCTTCAAAATAGGCTTTTCCCACGGCCTTTTGACTTTTACGGCCGTAATTGCAGGGATCATGTATTGTGGTCAGCTCCTCGTGGATGGATTTGTCAATCTTGATCCTTCCTGTTTCAATGTATTCTTTCAGGAGGTCGTGAACAGAAACAACTTTGTATTTCTCCAAGACTTCCGGGAACCAATTTTGCAGACCAACACGGGTCGCATAGTAGGCGTGCCCTCATTCGGGCAACAGGAGTGTCTTGCACTCCAGCCGCTCCATGTGCTCCACAATCCGACCCACAAGTGTCTTCCAGGCCTCATCATCCCCTGAAAAGAGGCCCCAGTTGACCCCCTCCCAGTTCTCCGAAGGTACGGTCCAGTCTTCTTTGGCACAGTAAAAGATGCGCCACCAGAACTTCATGTCATCCGGCTCGCCAAAGGGCTCTTTGGAATTGATGGTCACGAGCACATTGGCGCCCTTCTTGTCCACCGGCACATAAAACCCAGGGAATCCTTCATCCTCATCCATCTCTTTGCTCAGGTCCGCAAGGAGAAAGAGGAAGTCATCCTTTGGAATCCCAAGATTATTTCCTCTCTCCAGGTCCATGACCACACCCTTGTGGATGGGCCCTGGCACCTTATCCCTTTCTCTCAACGTTCTGGCCCTGCGAAATGTCTTCAGTAGCTCGACCCCTTGAGGACATGCATATTCACACCGCCCGCAAAGGGTGCATATCCAGGGAAAACGGGAATCGACCAGCTCTTGGTCCAGTCCCAGTGCGGCCATGCGGATCGCCTTCCTGGGATCCAGACCATCCACGCCTGTCACCGGACAGCCGCTGGCACATGTTCCGCAGGTGAAGCAGACATCGGCCCATTCTGGGGCTACCCTCAATTTGCTCTCTTTTGGATTAATGGTCATTGCCTCCATGAAATAACCTCCTGAATGATATCGAATATTGACAATTTATTATTGACGATTGATAGATCATGGTCATTGAGGAATCAAAAAGCCTAGATCTAATCTGAGAGAAAGTCAATACATATTCATTTCCCAGGCTTGAAAGCCTCCAATGGTCAACCATCAATTATCCATCGTTTAGATTCCCAGCTTTTCCTTGAGCGGCTTGGTCAAAGCCAGGTTTAGATTCAATTTCAGGTCTTTTTTGGACAGACCAAATGCCAACCCCATAAGTTGAGGGAGATAGAGAATGGAGATACTCACATCTTCCCCCTGTGCCTGGGAGATGGGTTTCTGATAGGCTTCCAGGTTCAACTGGCACATGGGACAGACAGTGACCACACAGTCCGCCCCCTTAGCCTCTTTTAAGATACCCCCAGTAAGCTCAAGGGCCACATCCTTTTTGGTGTTCATGAGCGCCGCGCCGCAACATTTGCTCCCCACTGTCCAGGGATGGACTTCTGCCCCCAAGGCCTCTATCACCGGCTCCATGGATCGAGGCTCTTGTGGATCATCGAAATCGGGATAGGGACGTAGTGCCTGGCAGCCATAATAGGGGGCCACCTTGAGGCCCGACAAATCCTTCTTCACCAAGCGCTTCATAGATTTGGGTTCAAAGTCACGGGCCAAAACGTCCAGAAGATGGCGCACCTTTATTCCGCCTTTGTAATGCAAGTCCTCCTCTTTCAGGGCCTCGTTGACCTTGTCTAGGAGTCCTTCCTCTTTGTGGACGTGATCTTCCACCTTTCTCAGGTTGAGATAACAGCCGCTGCAAGGAATCAGCAAATCGCCATCGGTGTCCATCTTTTCAGCCATGGCGAGGTTACGGGCGCCAAGGACCGTTGAGAGGAGATGGCTGGTCGCCTCCGCCGCAGCCGCTCCGCAACAATTCCAGTCCTCTATTTCCACCAACTCCGCACCCAGCGCCTGCATCGCGGCCTGGGTTGATTCATTGTATTCGAGGGCAGTCGTCTCCAGAGTGCAGCCAGGATAGTAGATATACTTCATGATCTCGCCTCCAATTCTTCCACCTTGCGAAATAGCCTGTCAAATCTCCCTTCCCCGAACAACTTGGGTATCTCCAGCGGTATTTTCCGTTTCTTCATAAGCTTGATTCCCATTGAAACGAAGCCCAATGGTAGGAAGGGATTCATCATGGAGAGAAAATAACGGTTCATGAACTCTGCCTCTCTTATTCGACCATAGCGCCGAACGGTGTCCATGAAGGTCTTGTAGAAGTTTGAGCTCTGTTTGTACTTCCGTATCCCTTCCGAGGCTGCCAGCCTCTTCAAAGCACTCATTGCGTCCGTCAGAGGAAGCCCCCTCGGGCAGCGGAGGGTGCAGTAATAGCAGGCGGAGCAGAGATAGAAGGTGGTGCTGTTGAAGATCTCTTCCTTCTCTCCCAATTGGGCGAGCCGCCATACCTGTCGCGGCGTAAGGTCCATGGCAAAGGAATTGGCGCAAGAACCGCTACACGTGCCGCATTGCATACAGGCCTGAACCGTCTCTTGGATATCTGCCATAAGTTGTTCAGAAACGGATTCATGGGCCTGGTTGGTCACATCAACACTTTGTTCCATCATAGGATGTTATCTCCCTTCAAGGTCTTCATGAGCTAGGATCACACCCCTCCCCCAACCCTCCCCCTAGGGGGAGGGCAGGGTGGGGGTGGGTGCTTTGCTAGAACATCGCCTCCAGGGCTGAGTCAATGACCTCAAACATCTGCTGGTCTCGATAGCCACGCAAGACTGACGCGCTATTGGGACAAACAGCGGCACAGGAGCCGCAGCCCTGGCACATGAGCTCATCAACAATAACCTTTTCCTCTTCCTCATCTTTCATGCGTGCACCGTAGGGACAGGCATCAATACAGCGCTCACAAAGGGAGCAGAGGCTATGTCGCACCTCAGCTACGATCCCTCCTGCGGCCAATCTTTCGCTGTTCAAGATCCTGAGTGCACGCTGTGCCGCAGCATCTGCCATGGCAATGGACTCGGTCACGGAGCGGGGTGAGTGGGCGATGCCAGCCATGAAGATGCCTTCCTTTAGGAAATCCACGGGTCGCCATTTATATTCAGCCTCTTGGAAAAAACCATCTTCGTTGACTTCAACCCCGAACAAATCAGCCAGTTCTCTTCCGTTGCTGGGGACAATTCCTGTACCAAGAACCAACAAGTCAGGTTGGATCTGAAAGCTCCGGCCAAGGATTGGGTCCATGGCAGAGATCAAGGGTCTACCATTCTCTACAGTCACTTGAGGCTTCTGATCCACTTCGTATTGGACAAAAATGACCCCCGCTTTGCGCGCCTGGGTGTAATAGGTCTCTAGGAAGCCATAGGTCATGATGTCCCTGTAGAAAATATAGACGGTAGTCTCTGGATTCTGTTCTTTGAAGTAGAGGGCGTTTTTCAAGGCGGCTGTGCAGCAGATGCGGCTGCAGTAGTTGCGAGGCTCTTCCCTGGAATCCACACACTGAATCATGGCCACGGCGCTTAGAGTGGCAGGGTCTATGCCGCCCTCAGCAATCTTTCCCTCCAGTTCATGCTGGGTAAGGATGGCCTCGCTTTTCCCATAGGAATAACTCTCGGTCTTGGCTTCCATGCCTCCAGTGGCCACCACGGTCACCCCATGGTCAAGGGTTTCGGCCGCACCATCTTCTTTCTCAATGGTGGTCAAAAATCGGCCCACATGACCCAGGGAATGGATGACTTTGGCCTTTTTGTACACATTGATGAGGGGATGTTTTTCCACTTTGGAGACCGTCTCCTCTAGAAGTTCTTGGGGGGAATCGCCTTCAATGGTCCGATGGAGCAATTGGAGATTACCACCCAATTCTTCGGCCTGTTCCACCAGGCTCACCTCAAATCCATGGTCGGCAATGCCAAGGGCTGCAGTCATCCCAGCAATTCCGCCACCCACCACCAGGGCATTTTGTTTGATTCGGCGCGTGGGTGTGGGTGATGGATCCATGCCTTTCAGCTTACTCATACCCATGGAAATCACTGAACGCATCTGACTGGTCACTTGTGCCTTATCCTCTTCACGCCCTGGAAATGCCTGGGTGCGAATGTCCACCACATCAATCAAAGAGGGATTTAGGCCAACACGCTCGCCGAGTTCCCTCAACTTTGGGGCATATATGTAGGGCATGCACGCGGCAATCAGAACGCGGTTCGCCTCAGTCTCTTTTATTTTCTCATTGAGTTCTTCCCAGCCCCCATGAGTACAGATGCCCTCGATAGAGTTTACCTGACTCACAGAGCCTTGCGCCTCTAACCAATCTATGAGTGAACTCAGCTCTGCTGCTTCTAACAAAGCGCCCCCGCAGGTGCATAATGAAACTGAGATTTGCGGCATCTCTCGGGATACATCCCGAAAGGCCGCTTCAGGGCTAGTTTCCTCGGCTAGGCCACCCCCTTTCGAATGGATCAATCTGGATGCGGACAAGGAGGCAGAATTCGCCTGAATTACGGATTCGGAGATATCCCGAAGCCCGGAAAAAGATCCCCCTACCAGGATGCCTTCCTGGCTCGTTCGACTCAGTGAGAAGGGTTCCAAGTGAGAGTGACCCCATGGGTTTAGTTCCATACCGGTCATTTCCGCCAATTCATCGGTGCCCGCAGGTGGTCTTTGGCCAGCTGCGAGTACAACCATGTCAAAAGTCTCTTCAAGTCTATTGCCGTTCGTATCTACGTATCCGACAATTAAGTCTCCATTGTTCCCAGAGGATTCGACAGTGTGCACCCTGTTTCTCAAAAAGCGAACGCCATATTCCTTTTCCGCGCGGTCCCTGTAACGCTGGAAGTCTTTTCCAAAGGTCCGCATGTCCATATAGAAGATGGAAGTGTCCACCTCACCCCCACTCTTTTCCTTTGCAAGAAGCGCTTCCTTGATGGCGAACATACAGCAGGCAGAGGAGCAGAAGTCGGCATCCGATTGGGGATCTCGGGAGCCCACGCACTGGAGCCATGCTATCTTTTTAATCTCTTTGCCATCACCGGGACTCAAGAGCCTTCCATTATTGGGTCCGGTGCCGCTAAGCAAACGTTCGAACTCAATACTTGTAACCACATTAGGAAGAACGCCATAACCGTAAGGATTCCTATCTGACTTCGGGTCAAAGGATTCAAAGCCAGCAGCAAGAATCACGGATCCCACCTCTATCTGACGCTCCCCGGCACGTTCAATTCTCTGGTATAGCTGGACAATCAAAGGCACCAGACTATCCGGATCAAAGGGCTTCATCAGGTAATCCAAGGCGCCTATCTTCATGGCTTCAACGGCAGTCTCCACCGTAGCATAGGCCGTCATCATCACCACCGGAAGATCTGGGCGGATGTCCTTGGACCGTTTGAGGACCTCCACCCCGTCCATGCCTGGCATTTTGATATCCAGGAGCATGAGATGGTAGACATCCTTGGTCACCCTGTCCAAGGCCTCCATCCCTGACTCGGCCATATCCACCTGGAACCCTTCATCCTCCAACCATTCTTTGAGGGAATCACGAACCACCAGCTCGTCGTCCACCACCAGAATGCGAAACGCCTTGCGAGCTTCTAGCCCGAAATCAATG